>DATBBS010000403.1:0-8015 GCA_036270895.1 Xanthobacteraceae bacterium | reverse complement strand
GCGCGTATAGCCGTTGACCGCTTGTTCGTAGGTCGACTTGGCTTGATCCACGCCGCGCTCGCTCTCATGGAGCGAGTCGGTCGCCTGGTCGAGACGAGCCTGCGGCGCATTGCCCTGCTCGGCCAGCTGGCGCACCCGCTCATAGGTCTTCTGCGCCAGGACCAGGCCAGCCTGCGCACGATCGAGCGCCGCCTTGCGCGCCGCGACGACCTCGGCTCGGGTGCCGGCGTTGATGTTCGCAAGTTGCGCGTCGGCGACGACCTTGGCGGCGAGCGTCTGCTCATGCTTGGCCAGGGTTTCGGGATTGTCGATGCGCACCAGCACCGCATTGGCGTCGACATTCTGGCCGCGCACGACCGGCACGTCCCCAACGCGTCCGTCGACCCGGGCCGCGATATCGAACCGCGTCGCGTCGACTTCGCCCTGGACGAGCAGGGGCTGGCCGCGCACGAGGTACCAGATCGACAGGGTGGCGACCGCCGCAATGACCACGGCGACGATGATGGAGGGAATACGGCTTGATGCCGGCGCCCGCCGCCTGGGCGTCTCCGGCGGCGGCCCAGGCGCGGGTCCTGTCGCCGAAATTTGTGCTGAAGCAGCTTCCGTTCGAGCCTCAGGCGTCGCGAGGTTCACTGCGATCTCCCATCGCTGGATTTGTAGTGTACCCGCCAGCCACGGCCCGGTGGGAAGCCGTCACGCGTCGCCGCCCGTAAATTATGGTTTAGGCAACGCGTTCGCAACGCCCATTTGGTGAGGTGCGCCTTTCAGGCACCGGCGCCAGGCGCTCGCGTCCCGGAGAAGTGATCGTCGGTCCAATCAAGACTCTTGACACCCATTTTTTTGACGATCGCGCCAAAATGGTGTAGGAGAAAATCCACAGTTGGAATTGCGCGCCGATCTCGGGCCTGCCCGAGATCGGTTTTTTAATGCGCCGGTCGGCTGACCCGACCTGCGTGCCCGCAAATGCCGGGCCTTGCATGACGGGGCCATTCTGGCGCCCATGTCGGATCGCAAAGCCGCCCGCACGGCCGCCCTCGGGCGGCCTTTTTTATTCGGAGGAGCGCCGGTGTCGGACCGCATTGTGGGCGCGGCCAGTCGTCGCTCGTGTCTCATGATCGGATCCACCGCGGGCCCAGGCCTTGTAGATTCGTTGTTCTTTACAAGCGACGGCCCGTGGACCCGACCCTACACCCAGCCCTTGAGCTCGCGCAGCACCAGGGTGTGGATCACCCGCATGCCGGGCTCGCTGTCGTTGAGGCAGGGAATCGCCGCGAAATTCTCGCCGCCATGGCGTTTGAAGATATGCGCGTTCTCGACCGCGATCTCCTCCAGCGTCTCGAGGCAATCGGCCGAGAATCCTGGCGTGATCACGGCGATATTCTTGATCCCCTCCTTGGCGAGGGCCTTCACGGTCCGGTCCGTATAGGGCTGCAGCCATTCGGCGCGCCCGAACCGCGACTGGAATGTCATCCTGAAGTTCCGCTCGTTGAATTCGAGCCGCTCGCGCAACAGCCGCGCGGTCTTGGCGCAGTGGCAATAATAGGGATCGCCCTTGATCAAGGACTCCTTCGGGACGCCGTGGAATGAGGCCAGGATGACGTCGGGGCGGAACGGCAGTCGCGTGAGCTCGGTTTCCAGCGTGCCTGCCAGCGCATCGATATAGACCGGATCGTCGAAATAGGGCGGCGCCACGCGCAGCGCCGGCTGCCAGCGCATCTTCATGAGGACGCGAAAAACCTCGTCGCACGCGGTCGCGGTCGTCGCCGCGCAGTATTGCGGATAGAGCGGCACCAGCAGGATGCGCTCGCAGCCCCTGGCCGCCAGCGCGTCGAGCCGCGAGGCGATCGACGGATGGCCGTAGCGCATCGCCCAGTCCACAGTGACGTGCCGGCCGAGCGGCTCCAGGATGGAGGAGAGCTTCTCGGCCTGCGCGCGGGTGATGGTCTTGAGCGGCGACTCGTTCTTCTCGTGGTTCCAGATCTTGGCGTAGTCGCGCCCTTTGCGGCGCGGCCGGAAGCGCAGGATGTAGCCGTTGAGGATCAGCTTCCACAGCAGGCTGTCGTCCTCGATCACCCGCTTGTCGGCCAGGAATTCGCTCAGATATCGCCGCACCGAATCGGCGTCGGTCGCCTCCGGCGTCCCCAGATTGACCAGCAGCACGCCGATCCCGCCCGACGCGACCACGGGGTGATCGGACGGACGCGGGAGCCCGGTGGCGGCGGGCGGGGCTGACGTTTCGCTCATGAAACCTCTGGATCCATGCCCTGAACATAGGCGATAGCGGGCCGCTGTCCATGCGTGATAGAGCGTGTCCCGACGGAACACGCGCTGATCCAATATCCGTTCCCGGCGCACAATACCGCCTCTCATAAGGACCGACATGGCAAGGATAATTCGTGGGGCCGCAGCGCTCGTGATGCTGGCGGTCCTGTCCGTAGGACCGGCGTGCGCCGAGACCACCAAGGTCACGTTTTTGCTCGTCAACGACATCTACCAGATGAGCGCACAGGTCATGCCGGACGGCCGGACGCGCGGCGGCTTCGCGCGGCTCGCCGCCGTCGTCAAGGCGGAGCGACGGAAAGGCGGCCACGTGATCGTGGCGCATGCGGGGGACATGATCTCGCCCTCGCTGATGTCGGGCCTCGACCGCGGTGCGCACATGATCGCGCTCAGCAATCGGGTCGGTCTCGACATTTTCGTGCCCGGCAACCACGAGTTCGATTTCGGCAAGGCCGTCTTTCTCCAGCGCATGCGCGAGGCGAAGTTTCCGATCTATGCGGCAAACCTGCGCGGACCGGACGGCCAGCCGCTCGCGGGCATCAAGGACCGCGGCATCGTGAGCTTCGACGGCGTGCGCATCGGTCTCACCGGCGCGACCTACGACGACTCGGCACGCGCATCGACCCCCGAGGATCTCCAGTTCCTGCCGACGGTCGCGAGCCAGAAGGCGCAGGCCGAAATGCTGCGGCACGAGGGCGCGGATTTCGTGGCCGCGGTGGTGCATGCCGAACGCGCCCAGGGCTACGAATTGGTCGGAACGCGGGCGGTGGATCTGATCCTGAGCGGGCACAATCACGACCTGTTCGTCAACTACGACGAGCGCAACGCCATGGTCGAATCGAGCTACGACGCCCATTACCTCGTCGCCATCGACGTGGCCATCGAGGTGACGGTGCGCAACGGCGTGCGGACTGCCAAGTGGTGGCCGCAGTTCCGCATCATCGACACCGCGACCGTCACCCCCGATCCGGCGGTCGCGGCCGCGATCCGGCCCTACGAGAAGGAGCTGACGCGCGAGATGGACGTCGCGCTCGGCACCACCGCGGTCGAGCTCGACAGCCGCAACGCCACCGTGCGCACGCGCGAAGCCGCGATCGGCAACCTGTTCGCCGACGCCATGCGGTCCTCGCTGAAGACTGACGCCGCGGTGACCAACGGCGGCGGCATCCGGGCCGGCAAGGTCTATGCCGCGGGCTCGGCCATCACCCGGCGCGACATTCTGGCGGAGTTGCCGTTCAACAACCGTCTCGTGGAGATCGAGATCAACGGCGCCGACCTGCGGCGCGCGCTCGAGAACGGCCTCGCCCAGCTGCCGGCGGCGGGCGGACGATTCCCCCAGGTCTCGGGAATAGCGCTCGAGGTCGACCCCAAGCGGCCCGCGGGCGACCGTATCGTGGCGATCAGCGTCGGCGGCGCGCCGCTCGACGACGCGCGGATCTACAAGGTTGCGATCAATGATTTCCTCGCGCGCGGCGGCGACGGCTATGTCTGGTTCCGCGACGCCAAGCATGTGCTGCCGGAAAGCGACTCGCCGCTGCTCGCCAACGCGGTCATGGCGTATGTGAAGAGCCTCGGGACCGTCCGCAGCGCGGTCGAAGGACGCATCCTGCAGCGTTGACGCCTCGGACGATTGACAGCGCGGCGCCAGGCAGGACAATCGATCCATGTTTCCCGACGAGCAACGCAGGCTGGTCGCGGCGAGCAAGCCAGAGCTCACGATCCTGCCGACCGAGGAGCTCAACGCGGAGACACCCGCGCACCTGCTCGACGATGACATCACGCCGGTCGCCCGCCTGTTCGCGCGCAACACCGGCACGATGCCGCTGCCGAGCACAGCCGACATTGCGGCCTGGACGCTCACGATCGACGGCCGCGTGGCGGCCACGCGGCGCTGGACGCTGAGCGAGCTGCAGCGGCAGTTCGAAACCGTGACGCGGATCGCCGTGCTGGAATGCGCCGGCAACGGACGCGCCTTCTTTCCCGAGTCGGCCGGCACGGTGCTGTGGCGACACGGCGCGGCGGGGTGCGTCGCCTGGACCGGCGTGCGGCTTGCGGACCTGTTGCGGGCCTGCGGGCTTGCGCCGGACGCCGTTTACACCGGGCATTACAGCCCCGATCGCCGGCTCGACGGCCGCGGGCCCGCGCTGTCGCGCGGATTGCCGATCGCCAAGGCGATCGCGTCCGAGACCGTGGTGGCCTGGGCGCTCAACGGCGAGCCGATCCCGCCGCTGCATGGCGGCCCGTTGCGCGTCGTCGCACCGGGTTTTCCCGGCTCGGCGTAGCAGAAATGGATCACCCGCATCGCGATCCGCGACTGCGAGCATGACGGCGAGCGAATGCTGAACCTGCATTATCGCCTGCCGCGCGTCCCGGTGCGGCCGGGCGATGAATTCGACGCCGCGCTGTTCGACGTGATCACCGACATTCCGGTGCGCGCGATCATCACGTCGCCGCGCGAGAGTTTTGCGGCGCCCGCGAATGCGCCGCTCAGCGTTCGCGGCCACGCCTGGAGCGGCCATGCGCCGCTCGCCCGGGTCGAGGTGTCGGCCGACGGCGGCCGCAGCTGGCGGGCCGCGGATCTCGGACCGCTGCCGGACACGTTTGCATGGCGCAGGTTCACCGCGTTGCTCCCCGCTCCGCCGCCCGGCGCCGCGGAGATCATGGCGCGCGCAAGCGACGCGCAAGGGCGCAGGCAGCCGCTCGGGTCGGCGCCATGGAATCCCAAGGGTTATTGCAACAACACGGTGCATCGGGTGACGGGGCGGATCGGCTGACGCGCACAAAACAGCTTGACAGTCCGTAAGCTTTAACTTACCGTAAGTTATGACTTACGAAACGGCACTCGCCGCGCTCGCCGATCCCACCCGGCGGCAAGTATTCGAGCGGCTCAACTCCGGTCCGCAGGCGGTCGGCGCCATCGCGCGCGGCATGCCGGTGAGCCGGCCCGCCGTTTCGCAACATCTGAGGGTGCTGAAGGAGGCGGGTCTGGTGACCGACCGGCCCGAGGGGACACGCCGCGTCTACCACATCGACCCGCATGGGCTCGGCGCGCTGCGCGCATGGCTCGATCAGTTCTGGGATCAGGCTTTGGCCGCGTTCCAGGCCGAAGTTGAGGTCGGGGCGAAGGATCTGGGGGCAAAAGCCGAGAAGGACCCGAAAGCATGACACTGACAGTCACCATCGCGCCGGTGCGCAAAAGCATCCGCGTCAACGCAAGCCAAGCCCACGCCTTCGAGGTCTTCACCGCGGGGATCGGCCGCTGGTGGCCGCGCAACAGGTCGATCGGCAAGGCACCGATGAAGATGGCGGTGATGGAGCCGCGCCTTGGCGGACGCTGGTACGAGCTGGCCGAGGACGGCTCGCAAGCCGACGTGGGAAAAATCCTCGTTTGGGAGCCGCCGCAGCGCTTCGTCGTCAGTTGGGACATCAACAGCCAGTGGAAGCCGGATGCGACGGTGAGCTCGGAGGTGGAGGTCAGGTTCCTCGCCGACGGGCCGAACGCCACCCGCGTGGAGCTGGAGCACCGCAAGTTCGAGCAATTGGGGGCGCAGGCCGGCGCATCGATGCGCAAGGACGTCGACGGCGGCTGGCCCGGCATGCTGGAGCACTTCAAGACGGAAGCCGAGGCGTGAAAGTCCGGCCGAACCACCACCGCGGCCGGGTGTCCGGCCGCAACCTCACCTACCGTGTCACAAGGAGTATCCGATGACGATCGAGCTTTATGTGTTTCCGCCGAGCCCCGTCGCCTTCAAGGTGATGGCAATCGCCAACCACCTCGGCATCGAGCATACGCTTCACATGGTCGACCTGCGCAAGGGCGAGCAGAAGGCGCCGCCCTACGCCGCGCTCAATCCCAACATGCGCATGCCGACCCTCAAGGACGGCGATTACGTGCTGTGGGAATCGAACGCGATCGCCCAATACCTCGCGTTGAGGCGGCCGGAGAGCGGGCTGCTGCCGAAGGACGAGCGGGCGCGGCTCGAGGTGACGCGCTGGCAGTTCTGGGAGCTCGCCCACTGGCATCCGGCCTGCGCGATTTTTGCCTTCGAGCATGTGGTGAAACCGCTCATCGGGCTCGGCGAGCCCGACAAGGCCGCCATCGCCAAGGGCACGGAGGAATTCGAGCGCGCCGCAACGGTGCTCGACGGTCAGCTCAAGGACAGAAAATTCGTCGCTGGCGACACGCTGACGCTGGCGGATTTTTCGATCGGTGCGGTGATGAACCTCGCCGAGATGGCCCATTATCCGGTCGCGCCTTATGGGGCGATCAAACGCTGGTATGCCGGGCTCTGCGCCCTGCCCGCCTGGCAGAAGACGCTGGCGCAGACCGCGATGCCGACCGCAACCGCAGCCTGACTTCTGAGCTGCGTCCGCCCGCGTGCGAACCGAAAAAGCGAATGGTGGCGCCCGCAACCGCGCGTTTCATTGACGACGGGCAATTCGCGCGTGCCGCAGCAGGCTATTTAGGTTCGCACCGCGGGCGGACGCGGGTCGGTGCGATGATCTCGCGAGGTTCGGAGACCCGTCAATGTTGGAGAAGATCCTCGTCTTTTGCTTTTTGATCGGCTTGGCATGCTGGACATTCGTGGTCCTGCCGCTGCTGTATCATTTCGCGTGGACGTAGCCGACGCACAATCGAACCACGTCCTCACGCGAGGCGCTCGACGATCGTCGACTTTCCTGACGCGATGAGCGCCGGGACAGCGGAGCGCTTGACGAATTCATGGGTATCGTCGGGCGTGCCATCGGGTGCCGCGTCGCGATAGGAGAAAACGAGATTGGCGCGCTCGAACTCGTCGAAGAACTCATCCCAGCCGATCTCGACGACGCCGGCAGCAGGCCGCCCCAACGCGAACAGTAACGGCCAGGGGCGGTCCTCATCAAGCGGCCGGGAGGGACGCGCCGCTCTGCGCCGCGCCCAGGACTTGATGAGGTCATGATCGATGGTCAACCACAGAGATACCGTCATCATCCCACCTGCGCCCGCCGGCAGTCCAGCCGACGACGCGTCGGGCGGAAAGGGCGAAAACCTCGGGAAAGACGCCTTCAAAGATAACGGCTGTCGCCGCGAATGGTTCGAGCGGCGGCATCTGTCGCTGCCAATCGGCACGGGGGATCGCGACGGAACGCAGAGCTAGGCCGGGCTCCGCTCGTCCGAGATCACCTTGCCGTCATTGGGCAGGCTGCCCGGCGCGACCAGCTTCACCGAGGCGCGCAGCTTGGTGACCGATTGCACGGTCGCGGCGATCTCTTGGGCCAGAGTGGCGGCCGGCGTGGCGCATTCGGCAAGCAGCGTCATCTCGTCCTGCTCGCCCGCGCGGGTGACCGCGAGCCGGACGCGCCCGAGCGCGGGGTGGCGGCGCGCGACCTCGACCACCTGGCCCGGATGCACGAACATGCCCCTGACCTTGGCGGTCTGATCGGCGCGGCCCATCCAGCCCTTGATGCGCATGTTGGTGCGCCCGCAGGACGAGCGGCCCGGCAGCGCCGCGGAAAGATCCCCGGTGGCGAGCCGGATCATCGGATAGTCCGGATTGAACGACGTGACCACGACCTCGCCGACCTCGCCGTCGGCAACCGGATCGCCGGTGCCCGGCCGCACGATCTCGACGATCACCTGCTCGTTGACGATCATGCCGTCGCGCGCCGCCGACTCATAGGCGATGACGCCGACCTCGGCGATGGCGTAGCACTGCAGCACCTCGAGGCCGCGCGCCGCGAATTCCTGGCGCAGC
>DATBBS010000402.1:0-5244 GCA_036270895.1 Xanthobacteraceae bacterium | reverse complement strand
TCGCGGAGACGCTCGATCAGGCCGAGGACGCGGCCGAGAAGATCGCGGTCGACTATGAGGTGCTGCCCGCGGTCGCCGATCCCGCCAAGGCGCAACAGAAGGGCGCGCCGCAAATTCACGACGTGGGCGGCGGCTTTGGCTCGAAGATCTTCATCTATCCCGAGGAAGTCGTGTGCCTGTGGGCGTCCAAAAAGGTCCGGCGGCCGGTGAAATGGGTGTCCGATCGCACCGAGGCGTTTCTCGCCGACGCCCACGGACGCGACCATGTTACCGATGCCGAGATGGCGTTCGACGCCGACCATAGGATCACGGCGATCAAGGCCAAGACCGTCGCCAATCTCGGCGCCTATATGTCGACCTTCTCGTCGTCGGTGCCGACCTATCTGTACGCGACGCTGCTGTCGGGCCAGTATGACGTGCCGCACATCTATTGCGAGGTCGACGCCGTCTACACCAACACGGTGCCGGTCGACGCCTATCGGGGCGCCGGCCGCCCCGAGGCGACCTTCGTGGTCGAGCGGCTGGTGGAGGTCGCGGCGCGCGAGCTCGGGGTGGATCCCGCCGAGCTGCGCCGGAAGAATTTCATCAAGCAGTTTCCGCACCAGACCCCGGTGATCATGAATTACGACGCCGGCGACTATCTGGCGTCGCTCAAGAAGGCGCTCGAGCTCGCCGACCACAAGGGCTTCGCCAAGCGCAAGCGCGAGTCCGAGCGGAACGGCAAGCTGCGCGGCATCGGCTTATCGACCTATATCGAGGCCTGCGGGATCGCGCCGAGCCAGGCCGTGGGCTCGCTCGGCGCCGGCGTGGGCTTGTGGGAATCCGCCGAGGTGCGGGTCAATCCCACCGGCTCGGTCGAGGTGCTCACCGGCTCGCACAGCCACGGCCAGGGGCACGAGACCACCTTCGCGCAGCTCGTCAGCGAGCGGCTGGGCATCCCGATCGAGAACATCGCGATCGTGCACGGCGACACCGACAAGGTGCAGTTCGGCATGGGCAGCTATGGGTCGCGCTCCGGCGCGGTCGGCATGTCGGCGATCGTCAAGGCGCTCGACAAGGTCGAAGCCAAGGCCAAGAAGGTCGCCTCGCATCTGCTCGAGGCGGCCGAGAGCGACATCGTGTTCAAGGACGGCAAGTTCACGGTCGCCGGGACCGACAAGTCGGCCGCCTGGGGCGAGGTGTCGCTGCATGCCTATATCGCGCACAAATTCACCGGCGCGCAGCTCGAGCCGGGATTGAAGGAAGGCGCCTTCTACGACCCGACCAATTTCACCTTTCCGGCCGGATGCCATGTCTGCGAGGTCGAGATCGATCCCGAGACCGGCATCACGTCGATCGCCCACTGGACCGCGGTCGACGACTTCGGGACCGTGGTCAATCCGATGATCGTCGAGGGCCAGGTGCATGGCGGCATCGCGCAGGGGGTAGGGCAGGCGATGCTCGAGAATACGATCTACAACGGCGACGGCCAGCTCGTGACCGGCTCGCTGATGGACTACACCATGCCGCGCGCCAACGACCTGCCGTCCTTCACGGTCGGCACCACGATGACCTTCTGTCCCGGCAACCCGCTCGGCATCAAGGGTTGCGGCGAGGCGGGCGCGATCGCGTCGCCGGCCGCCGTCATCAACGCGATCACGGATGCGATCGGCAGCGAGGATGTGGCCATGCCGGCCACGCCGCAGGCGGTATGGGCGGCGATCGAGAAACACCGAGGCAGCCACAAGGCAATGTAGAAACACAAGCTCAGCCACAAGGCAGCGTAGAAACACAAACTGAGCCGTAAGGCAGCGTAGAAACACCAACTGAGCCGCAACGCGGCGTCGTGACGGAGAGCCCTGATGTATAATTTCACCTATCATCGCGCGAGCGGGCTGCGGCAGGCACAAAACCTGCTGGGCAAGCTGGAGGATCCAAAGCTGCTCGCCGGCGGCATGACGTTGCTGCCGACCATGAAGATGCGGCTCGCCTCGCCCGCCAACCTCATCGATCTCGACCGGGTCGAAGGACTCGACGGCATCGAGGTGAAGGGCCGATCGCTGGTGATCGGCGCGCTCGCGCGCCATGCCGACGTGGCGAATTCCGCGACGGTCGGCGAGGCGATCCCGGCGCTCGCCGAGCTCGCCGGCCTGATCGGCGATCCGGCGGTGCGCCATCGCGGCACGCTGGGCGGATCGGTCGCCAACAACGATCCCAATGCGGATTATCCGGCGGCCTGCCTGGCTCTCGCGGCGACCATCATCACTACCAAGCGCAAGATCCCGGCCGACGAGTTCTTCAAGGGGCTGTTCGAGACCGCGCTCGAGCCCGACGAGATCGTCACCAAGGTGAGCTTCCCGGTTCCCAAGAAGGCGGCCTATCAGAAATTCCGCAATCCGGCGTCGCGCTACGCGCTGGTTGGCGTGTTCGTGGCCAAGCGCCCGTCGGAGATCCGCGTCGCCGTCACCGGCGCGGGCGGCTCGGGCGTCTTCCGCGTCACCGCCTTCGAGGAGGCGCTCAAGAAGCGCTTCTCGCCCAAGGTGCTGGAAGGTCTGACCGTTCCGGCGGAGGGCATGAGCAGCGACATCCACGGCAGCGCCGAATACCGCGCCCATCTGATCGGCGTGCTGGCGCGCCGCGCGGTCGCGGCGGCGAACGAGAAGCCGGACGCGCCCGCGGCGGAAGCGTCCGCCTAAGCAAGAAGGCGATCGTCGAGCGACTTCTCGGCGCACGGACTTCACGTTAGGTTCGGCGCCGGGGTGCCGCCATGGGCTCACGCAGAAGCAACCGCGTCATCGACCTGCCCGCGCCCTATCTGCGGCGGGTGTGGCTCGATGCCTCGCGCGTCACCGAGCTCGAGAGCTACCCGTTCTGCCTGCCGCTGTTCCGCAAAGGCGATTTCGATCTTGCTTTCGACCGCGCCGTCACCATCGTGGTGGGCGAGAACGGCAGCGGCAAGTCGACGCTGCTCGAAGGCATTGCGGCGCTGGCCGGCTATGACGAGGCGGGCGGCGGCAAGGGTTATCGGTCGGTCGATCATTCGGGCGCCATCGAGCTCATGGGCGGGCGGTTGTCGGACGCGCTGCGCGCGAGCTGGCTGCCGAAGATCACCAATGGCTGGTTCTTCCGCGCCGAAAGCTTCTTCTCGGTCGCCCGCTATCTCGATGAGGCGGCGGTCGGCTCCGGCAATCGTCCGCCCGACTTCCTCTCCCACTCGCATGGCGAGGGCTTTCTGCGCTTCTTCGACGAACGCTGCCGCCGCCAGGGCATCTTCATCTTCGACGAGCCCGAGTCGGCGCTTTCGCCGTCGCGCCAGATCGACTTTCTCAAGCTGCTGCGCCGCATGGACGAGTCCGGCATCTGCCAGGTCATCATGGCGACCCATGCGCCCATCCTGATGGCCTATCCGAATGCCCGGTTGCTGCGGGTGACCAAATACGGCCTCGAGCCGGTCACCCTGGAGGAGACCGAGCATTTCCGGCTGATCCGGGAATTCTGCGCCGATCCGGCGCTCTTCGTGGAGACGATGATGGAGTGAGCGGATGATTCCCGCTCACCGCGCCGACAGGATCGCCTGCCTGCATCCCGGCGACAGCGACGCGCCGTTGGCGGCGAGGCAGTCGACGATGCGGCCGCCGCCCGCCGGCACATTCGAGCAATAGGCCTGATGCTCCGATCCGCAGGCGCGCAGGATCATCAGCCGCGCGCGCGGCGGCAGTGGCGGAATCGGGCCAAGCGAGGTTGGTGGCGCTGCCTGGGGTGCCGGCGGCGCCACCGGTGTGGTGACCGCGGTTCTCGCTGGCGCAGGGGCGGGGGGCGCGGCGCGCGGCTTTTGCGGCGGTGGCGCCGAATCCGCTTTTGGCTCCGGAGCGCTGGCGGTGGAGGGGCGGGGCGCGGCGGGCGCGGTCGACACAACGGGCGCCGCCGCAGGAGGCGCAGCGACCGCGGCCGGCGGCGTGGCGGGAGGCGTGGCCGGCACGGCGGCGGCCGCGGGTGCGGCGCCCTTGGGCGCAACGGCGCTCACGGCGGCCTGGCAGCCGCTGGAGAGTTGGGCCATGTGCTGCCTCAGGCAGGCCAGCGCCTCGGCGCCGCCGCGCGGTACGCCGGAGCAGTTCGCCATGAAATCCGACCGGCAGGACGCGCGGATCGCGCTGATTTGATCCGGGCTCGGCTGTTGCGCCCATGCGGCCGGCGCCCACACGACACACGCCGCCAGGACGGCGATCGATCGGCCCATGCGCATCGGCATTCTCGGCACCTCGTCGGCTATTGGCGCAAAAAGATTAACAGCAAATCCGTCGGCCGCAATCGCGTCCGCGGCCTCTCCCCAACCGGGACATTTGCGCAGTCCGGACATGCGCCGAGACCGCCCACGCAGGCGTCCTATTGCGCGACAACGTCCCCATGACGATATAAATTGCGCCTATGACAAAGACCGCGCACGCCGTCCCGCCATCGATCGAAGCCACCCTCGCGCTCTTGGGCGAGGCCAGCTATCTGGCCGACCGCTCGCTCGCGACCGTGCTGTTTCTGGCGCTGCGGATGGGCCGGCCGATCTTTCTGGAAGGCGAGGCGGGCGTCGGCAAGACCGAGATCGCCAAGGTGCTCTCGTCCACGCTGGGGCGACGGCTGATCCGGCTGCAATGCTACGAGGGGCTCGATGTCGCGGCCGCGGTCTATGAATGGAATTACGCCGAGCAGATGATCGCCATCCGGCTGGCGGAAGCCGAGGGCAATGTCGATCGCGACCGGCTTTCGCACGACGTCTTCTCGGACCGCTTCTTGATCAAGCGGCCGCTGTTGCAGGCACTCGAGCCCGATCCCGCCGGTCCGCCGGTGTTGCTGATCGACGAGCTCGACCGCACCGACGAGGCCTTCGAGGCGTTTCTGCTCGAGGTGCTGGCCGACTTCCAGGTGACGATTCCCGAGCTCGGCACCGTCAAAGCGGCGCATCCGCCGATCGTGGTGATCACGTCGAACCGCACGCGCGAGATCCACGACGCCCTCAAGCGGCGTTGCCTCTATCACTGGATCGGCTACCCCAATGCCGAGCGCGAGCTCGCGATCGTGCGCACCAAGGTGCCGGGCATCGGCAAGCGGCTCTCGCAGGAGGTCGTGGGGCTCGTGCAGGCGCTGCGCAAGCAGGACCTGTTCAAGTCGCCGGGCGTCGCCGAGACGCTCGATTGGGCGAGCGCGCTGGTCGAGCTCGACGCGGTCGCGCTCGATCCCGCGACGGTGTCCGATACGCTCGGCGTGCTGCTCAAA
>DATBBS010000401.1:0-1630 GCA_036270895.1 Xanthobacteraceae bacterium | reverse complement strand
ACCCGGCAATGCAGGTCGGCGCCGTCGCGCTGGAAGAAGGCGTGTCCGCCCATCGACAGGAAAATATAAAGATCGCCGGCCGGCCCGCCGCGCGCGCCCGCCTCGCCCTCGCCGGCAAGCCGGATGCGGGTGCCGTCCTCGACGCCGGCCGGAATATTCACCGCCAGGGTGCGCTCGCGCTGCACCCGGCCGGAGCCCGCGCAGGACGGGCAGGGATCGTCGATCACCTGGCCGCGTCCATGGCAGGACGGGCAGGTGCGCTCGAGCGTGAAGAAGCCCTGCTGCTGGCGAACCTTGCCGTGGCCCGCGCAGGTCGCGCAGGTCTTCGGCTTGGCGCCGCCCTTGGCGCCGCTGCCCGAGCAGACCTCGCAGGTCACCGAGGTCGGAATGCGCACCTGGGCGGCCTTGCCGTGGTAGGCCTCCTCCAGGGTGATTTCCATGTTGTAGCGCAGGTCCGCGCCGCGCTCGCGCCCGCCGCTGCGCGCCCGCCGTCCGCCCATGCCGAAAAAGTCGTCGAAAATATCCGAAAATGTGGAGGCGAAGTCGGCGCCGAAGCCGGCGCCCGCCCCGCCCATGCCGCGCTCGAAGGCGGCGTGACCGAAGCGATCATAGGCGGCGCGCTTGTCGGCGTCCTTCAGGACCTCGTAGGCCTCGTTGAGCTCCTTGAAGCGGTGCTCGCAATCATTGTCGCCGGGATTGCGGTCCGGGTGGTGCTTCATCGCGGCCTTGCGAAACGCGGCCTTGATGTCCGGATCGCTGGCGTTCCGCTGGACGCCGAGGATCTCGTAGTAGTCGCGCTTCGCCACCTCAGCGCCCTCCTCGTCCGAACATGCGGAACCCGGCGCGACCCCGCGCCGGGCTCCCTTTAGGTCTCATGATTCGGCGCCCGCATCAAATCCGTCGACCCCGTTGAGTGGCGCATGTCCTGATCGGCGAACCGGTATCCACGTCGCCGCAACATGCGTCAGGCCGACTTCTTGTTCTTCTTGTCGTCGTCGACCTCGGTGAACTCGGCGTCGACCACGTCGTCCTTCGGGGGCCCGCCGGCGCTCGCGCCGTCGCCGCCCGGCCCGCCAGCGCCCGGGCCTTCGGACTGCGCCTTGTACATCGCTTCGCCGAGCTTCATCGAAGCCTGCGCCAGCGTGTTGGTCTTCGCCGCGATCGCGGCCGCGTCGTCGCCCTTGAGCGCCTCCTTGAGATCCGCCATGGCGTTCTCGATCGCGCGCCGCTCGGTCTCGCCGATCTTGGCGCCATGCTCGGCCAGCGCCTTCTCGGTCGAGTGGACCAGGGCCTCGGCGTGGTTCTTGGCTTCAACCGCGGCCTTGCGGGTCTTGTCCTCCTCGGCATGGGCCTCGGCGTCCTTGACCATCTTCTGGATCTCGGCCTCGGTCAGGCCGCCCGATGCCTGGATGCGGATCTGCTGCTCCTTGCCGGTCGCCTTGTCCTTGGCGTGGACGTTGACGATGCCGTTGGCGTCGATGTCGAAGGAGACCTCGATCTGCGGCACGCCGCGCGGCGCCGGCGGAATCCCCATCAGGTCGAACTGGCCGAGCATCTTGTTGTCGGCCGCCATCTCGCGCTCGCCCTGGAACACCCGGATGGTCACCGCGTTCTGATTGTCTTCCGCGGT
>DATBBS010000400.1:0-2846 GCA_036270895.1 Xanthobacteraceae bacterium | reverse complement strand
TCGGCTCGATCGTGCAGAAGGGATAGTTCGCCGCCTGCGCGGCCGCGGTCGCGGTGAGCGCATTGAATAGCGTCGACTTGCCGACATTCGGCAGTCCGACGATGCCGCACTTGAAGCCCATGGTGGTTCTCTGATCCGTTCCTGCGTGGAGCTAGCGCATGATCCCGAAAAGTTGAGAGACCTTTCGGACAAGATCATGCGCAAAAAAATAAGCTCTAGTCGTCCGACTCGTCGTTCGTCTTCGGCTCCAAAAAACCCTTCGCCTGCATGGCGAGATGCACCTTGTTCTGGAAGGTCGCGTCCTCGCCCTTCGCCAGCAGGCCGGCGTTGTCGGCGATCACGCCGGCGAGCGCATCGACCCATTCGCGCTCGGCCTTGCTGAAATCCCCCAGCACGTGGCCGTGCACCCTCGCCTTGTCGCCCGGATGCCCGATGCCGATGCGCACGCGGCGGTAGTCGTTGCCGACATGGGCCGAGATCGAGCGCAGCCCGTTGTGGCCCGCGATGCCCCCGCCCGCCTTCACGCGGATCTTGGCGGGCGGCAGGTCGACCTCGTCATGCAGCACCACGATATCGGAGAGCGCGAGCTTGTAGAAATGCGCCGCCTCGCCGACGGCGCGGCCCGACTCGTTCATATAGGTGCCCGGCAGCAGCAGCAGAACCCGCTCGGCCCCGATCAGCCCTTCGGTCGCGACGCCCTGGAAGCGCCGCCGCCACGGGCCGAAGCCGTGGCGGCGGGCGATTTCCTGGACCGCCATGAAGCCGATATTGTGCCGGTTGCCGACGTGCTGCGTGCCCGGATTGCCGAGCCCGACCACGAGGCGCATCGGAGCCTCCGCGGCGGATTACTTCTTGTCCGCCTTGTCGCTGCCCGCGGCCGCCCCCGCCGCACCTGGCGCCCCGGCCGGAGCCGCGACCGGTGTGGCGCCCGGCGCACCCGTCGGAGGCGGCGGCGCTGCCGCCGCTGCCGCCGCTGCCGCTGCCGCCGCTGCTGCCGCTTCCGCCGCCGCCTTCATTTCTTCGGCGTAGCCGGACGGCGGCACGATGGTCACCAGGGTGGCGTCGTCATGCATCAGCACCCGCACATTGGGCGGCAGGGTCACGTCGCTCAGATGCTTCGAATGGCTGATCTCGAGGCCCGCGATGTCGACGTCGATCGACTCCGGAATCGCGTCCGCCGAGCAGACGACCTCGACATAATGGGTCACGATGTTGACCGCGCCGCCGCGCTTCACGCCCGGCGACTCTTCGGCATTCTTCACGTGCACCGGGATGCGCACCCGGATCGTGGCGCCTTCGCCGAGCCGGAGGAAATCGACATGCATCGGGTTGTCGCGCACCGGATCGACCTGGAAGTCGCGCGGAATCGTGCGGTGCTTCTTGCCATCGATCTCGACGTTGCAGATGGAGGTGAGGAAGCGCCCCGCATGGATGCGGTGCTTCAATTCGTCATAGTCGAGCGAGATCGCGAGCGGCGGCTGGTTGTCGCCGTAGATCACGCCGGGCACGCGGCCCTCGCGACGCACGGCCCGGGCGGCCCCCTTGCCGGCCCGCGGACGTGGCGTCGCCTTCAGTTCATTGACGGTCGCCATGGCTGAAATCCTTCGAGTTTTGCGCTGGTGGAATGCCCGCGGCGTGCCTCCAGGGGTGTCGGAGCCGCGGACCGCGGGCTTATAGCCCCGCCGGCGCGCGCTGACAAGAAAACCGGCGCCGCCGCCGACGCGCCGCGACGTCACTCGCCGGCGGGCCCTCGCGCTTCGGACCAAGTAACTGAAATCAATGTATTTTACGGCGATTTCTAGGAGGAGGGCGGCGGCGCGCCGGTGCCCGCGAGCCTGGCCTCCAGGGCGCCGATACGCGCCCGCAACGCCTCGTTTTCCTCGCGCGCGAGCCTCGCCATCTCCTTGACGGCCTCGAACTCCTCGCGCTGGACCAGATCGAGGTCGCGCAGCATGCGCTCGGCCTGGGCGCGAAACAGCGTATCGAACTCGCGCCGCACGCCTGACGCGACGCCGGCGGCATCGTTCATCAGCCGCGCGATCTCATCGAAGAACCGGTTGGAGGTCTGGGTCATGGCTTTCTCCGCGTACCCCCACAATGGCGCTGCGGGCGCGTCACCGCAAGACGCGCATTGGTACCCTTTGGCGCGCATCGGCGAGGATCGATGCCGATTGGCGCTGCTCCCTTGACGCCACGGCGGCCTTCCCGCATCACGGCAGCGGCCGCTTCCGGAGATTCATGCCATGCCGATCTCGGTCCTGCCGTATCCCGCTTTCGATCCCGTGCTGGTGAGCATCGGACCGCTCGCCATCCGCTGGTACGCGCTCTCGTATATTTCCGGCATCCTGCTGGGATGGCTCTACGCCCGCGCGATCATCGCCAACGAACGCCTGTGGGGCGGCCCGGCGCCTTTCACGGTCGCCGATTTCGACGACTTCATCTTGTGGGTGACGCTCGGGATCATCCTGGGCGGACGCACCGGCTATGTGCTGTTCTACAATTTCGAATTTTTCATCGCCCATCCGCTCGAGATCCTGCAGGTGTGGAAAGGCGGCATGTCGTTCCATGGCGGCTTCCTCGGCTGCGTGCTCGCCGTCGTGTTGTTCGGGCTCAAACGCAAGATCTCCATCCTGTCGCTCGGCGACATCACCTGCGCGGTCGCGCCGATCGGCATCTTTTTCGGCCGCCTCGCCAATTTCGTGAATGGCGAATTATGGGGCCGGCCGACCGACGTGCCCTGGGCCATGGTGTTCCCGAGCCCTGAGGCCGGGCCGTTCCCGCGCCATCCGAGCCAGCTTTACGAAGCCGCGCTGGAGGGCCTGGTGCTGTTCGCCATCATGATCTTG
>DATBBS010000399.1:0-8628 GCA_036270895.1 Xanthobacteraceae bacterium | reverse complement strand
GGTGGCGACCACGACGCGGCGCTTCTTGCATTCATCGATGAAGTTCTGGAACGTGCGGATCGGCGAATCCTTGGCGACGCAGAGCTGCCAGCTCACCACGCTCCATCCGAACACCGGGATGAAAGAGCTCGCCTTGTAGCTGGTGTGCCCGATGACCTCGTCGACCGCGGCGCCCGGCGCCGACTCGCTCATCATCATGTAGCCGTCCGGCCGCGCCGTGAACAGCTTGGTGCGCGCGACCCGGCCGCCCGCGCCCAGGACGTAATCGAGGCTGGTCTTGACCCCGTTCTTCTCCAGAAAAGGCTGCATCACGCGCGCCGTGGTGTCGATCGAGCCGCCCGGCGCCTGGTAGATCAGCCAATTGACGTCATGGGCCGGAAACGCCTGCGCCTGGGCGCGGGGCGCGAAGGGAGCGGTTGCGGTCACGGCGGCGGCGCCGAGCGTGGCGCGGCCCGCCTTGCCCAAAAAGTCGCGGCGGTCGATCGTCATGATCCCCTCCTGTCGGCTTCGCGCCGTCACTGCGCCGATGGCAGCCAGATGCCTCGCCCCTTCTCCAGGGCACGCTGATACAAGAAATGGGCCAACGCAACATCCTGCGACACCAGGCCCGTGGTGTGGATCAGGATTCGCTCGTCCGCGCGCTCGCGCCCGGCCTTGGTGCCGGCCACCAGCTCATGGATCTCGCCGTGAAGTTGCGCGCGCGAGAACAGCCCGCTTTCGACGGTGCGACGGAACTCGCGCTGGAGCATGTTGTACTCCCAGCTGTCGATCACGACCTTGTCCATCTTGGCCCAGCCGGCCGGGTCGAGCTCGCGCCGCGCCAGCGAAATGAAGGTGCAGCCCGGCTTGAGCCAGGGTTCGCGGCTCACGATCTCGCCGGAGGTGGTGCCCCCCACCACGATGTCGGCGCCGCGCACCACCTCCTCGACCGTGTCCTTGGGCACCACCGGGATGCAGAGCTCGGTCGACCATTTATCCGCGAAAGCGCGGCGCGTCTCCGGCCGGCGCGAGGTGCAGCGGATCTCGTCGAAACGGTAGAGCGTGAGCAGGCAGCGCAACGCGTTGAGACCCATGGTGCCGGTCCCGACCAGGCCGAGGATTTTTGGTTCCTTCGGCCCTACCCATTTGCAGGCGATCACCGCCGCGGCGGCGCTGCGGATCGCGTAGCTCCAGTGCTCGTCGACGATCGCGAGCGGCGCGCCGCTGCGCGGATCGGACAGGATGATCAGCCGCGTGTTGTCGAGGCCGCCGACGGTGTTGCGCAGGCCGTCGTCGTAATAGTTGTAGGTGCGCACCCCGGTGGTCGGCACGTCCTTGAGGAACACCGACTTGACGTGCCAGTGGTTGTTGAAGCCCTCCGCCACGTCGAGCTTGAAGCTGGGGGGCACCGACATGACGACGCTGCCGCGCGCGTGCATCAGATAGACCTGCTCGCAGACTTCGAGCGCGTCCTCGATGCCGAGCAGGTCGAGCGTGTCGTGGTAGGGCACGAACAGGATGCCGCGTTTGTCGGTCACGATGGATTCCCTATTTCTTTCCATCGAGCACGAAATCGAATTGCTTTCCCGACGGCGCGTAGATCTCGAAGATCTCGAACACGCCGGCGCCGAGATTGCTCAGCGAATGCTTCATCCCGGCCGGGATATAGACCACGTCGTTCTCGCGGATCACATAGGTCTTGTCCTCGACCGTCAGCGTGCCTTCGCCCTTCTTGACGATGTAGACGTTGTCAGCCTGGGTGTGGTGATGAGCCTTGCCGCGCGGGCCGCCCGGTACGAGGCGGTTGAGATGCACATCGATCTTCTCGGTGCCGAGCGACGCATTGATGAGCTTGATCTGCTCGCCGCGCCCCGGCTCCATCGGGCTGGTCGGGCACTGGTCGAGATGCATGATCTTGAACAATCGGGTCTCCCGTGCGTCGCCGCGCCTCGCGGCGGCGGCGCTACCCTAATCAGATGCAGGGAAGGGCTCAAGCGGTCGTGCCGCCCTCACAAGCCCAGCAGGTGGGGCAGCCACAGCGAAATAGCGGGAAGGTAGGTCACCAGCATCAACACCGCGAACATGACCGCATAGAAGGGCCAGATCTTGCGCATGACCTCTTCGATTGTGACCTTGCCGACCGCGCAACCGACGAACAGGATGGCGCCCACCGGCGGGTGGCACAGCCCGATCCCGAGATTGAGCATCATGATCATGCCGAAATGCACCGGGTCGACGCCGAAATTCACCATCACCGGCAGCAGAATCGGCGTGCAGATCAGGATCGACGGCGCCATGTCGACCAGACATCCGAGAACGAGCAGCAGGATGTTGATCAGGAACAGGATCACGTTCTTGTCGCTCGAAATGGTCAGGAAGAACGCGGTGATCTTGCCCGGCATCTGCGTGAGCGCCATGACGTAGCCGACACTGGAAGCGCAGGCGATCAGGGTCATCACCATCGCCACTGTCCGCAGCGTGCGGTGGACCAGCCCGGGCAGGTCGCGCCAGCGATAGTCGCGATAGATGAACATGGTGACGAAGAATGCCCACACGCAGGCGACGGCGCCGGCCTCGATCGCCGTGAATACGCCGCCCAGGATGCCGCCAAGGATGATGATGAGCGTGATCAGGCCCCACGCCGCCTCGATCGTAATCTTGACGGCTTCGCGCAGCGGAACGCTGCTGCCGCGGGGATGGCCGTCGCGATAGGCGATCACGAGACAGAGGATCACAAGGGACACGCCGAGCAGCAGGCCCGGCACGACGCCGGCCATGAACAGGCTGATGATGGAAATGGTGCCGCCGGTCGCGAGCGAATAGATGACGGCATTATGGCTCGGCGGGACAAGCAGCGCCTGGACCGAGGCGGTGATGGTCACGTTGGTCGCAAAGACCCGCGGAAATCCGTTTTTCTCCATTTGTGGGATCATCACCGAGCCGATCGCGGACGTATCCGCGACCGCTGAGCCGGAGATTCCACTGAGAAACGTGGTGGCGAGCACGTTGACGACGGACAGTCCGCCGCGAACGCGCGTAAAGCCGACGAGCACGTCCGCGAAGGCGACGAGGCGGCGCGCCATGCCGCCCTCCGCCATGATGGCGCCGGCGAGCACGAAGAACGGGATGGTCAGCATTGCGACCTTGCTGACGCCGTCCGAGATTTTCAGCATCACGGCTTCGAGCGGAATGCCGATCCAGAAGGCTCCGGCAATCGCCGCGAGCGCGAGCGAATAGGCGATCGGCACGCCGATCACGAAACAAAAGAACATCACCACCAGGAGGACCGCTATATCCATGCGCCCTTCTCGTCGGTCTAATTCAGCGCAATGGCGCGTCGGAGTGAGGGTCGGGCGGCATTCCGACGATCACACGCTCGATGACGAACAAGAGAAGGAGCGCGCCGCCGATCGGAATCGGGAGATAGGTCGCCCCGACCGACAATGAGGGGAAATCGGCGATCGTGTTGTACCAGGTCGCCTCGACGAGCTTCGCGCCGTAGCCCAGCATGAACAATGCCATCGCGGCCACCAGCAAGTCGGCGATGAGGTCGGTCACGCGCTGCATCGCCGGCGGCAGCATGGCGACGAAGAACGACACGCTCATGTGTTGGCGACGGCGGTAGCAGCTCGCGGCGCCGATGAAGGTCAGCACGATGGTCAGCAGCACCGCCATCGGCTCGGGCCACGAGGCTGCGCTGTTGAGGACGTAGCGCGTGAAGACAGCCCAGGGAATCACCGCCGAGATGAGAACGAGCGCGACACCTGCGATCAAGACGCAGGCGAAATACAACATGTCCATGAGCTTGCGATAAATCAGCGACATGACGCGACGCCACACTTTTGGCGCGCTCCCCTCCCCCTTGTGGGGAGGGGTTGGGGGTGGGGGTCGTGCAGTCGTGCAC
The DNA here is from genome assembly GCA_036270895.1 of Xanthobacteraceae bacterium. Taxonomy (GTDB): domain Bacteria; phylum Pseudomonadota; class Alphaproteobacteria; order Rhizobiales; family Xanthobacteraceae; genus JAVDCA01. The sequence goes on along the minus strand of DATBBS010000399.1, from coordinate 4,745 downwards.
AGGCGCCGCTCGTCGCCCGACCCCCCTCCCCACAAGGGGGAGGGAGCAGGTCGTGCTCGTCGCGGCTCTGATCACCCCACACCGAACGTGCTCCTCGCGGCGTTATTCCACGGCCTGAATGCGCTTGATCATGTCGGCGAACTTGGGACCGTACTTGTCCCAAACCGGCTTGACCGCATCCTGGAACGGCTTCTTGTCGTTGACCTCTATGATCTTGATGCCGGCCGCCTTGGCCTTGTCGAGCGCCTCCTTCTCGTAGTTGGTCCAGAGGACCCGCTCTTCCTGCTGCGCTTCGGTGCCGACCTTGGTGAGCAGCGCTTGGTCATCCTTTGACAGGCTGTCCCAGGTCTTGCGCGAGAAGACGAGCATCTCGGGCACGATCAGGTGTTCGGTGAGCGTGTAATACTTGGCGACCTGATAGTGGTTGTCGAACACGAAGCTCGGCGGATTGTTCTCGGCGCCGTCCACCACGCCCGTCTGCAACGCGCTGAAGACCTGGTCGTAGCCCATGGCGACGCCGTTGCCGCCGAGCGCATTCATCATGTCGACGAACATGGGATTGCCCATGACCCGGACCTTCATGCCCTTGAGGTCGGCTATCCCTACGATCGGCTTCTTGGTGTCGTAGATGCTGCGTGCGCCGGCATCCATCCAGCAGATGCCGACGAGGCCGGCCCTCGGGGTGTTGGTGACCTTGCCGAGCAGTTCCTGGCCGATCGGTCCGTCGATCACCTTTTGCATGTGCGCCGTGTTGCGGAATAGAAATGGCAGGTTGAACACGTTGAGATCGTCGATGACCGGCCCGAGCGCGCCGACGCTGACGCGGGCGATTTGGATGGCACCGATCTGGGCCTGCTCGATCGCCTCCTTCTCGCCGCCGAGCTGCATTGCGGCGAACATCTGCACGCCCAGCCGGCCCTTGGTGGCGGCTTCGAGCTTCTTGCCCATGTTCTGGACCGCGACCACCGTCGGGTAGCCTTCCGGGTGAACGTCGGAGGCCTTGAAGAGGATCTTCTGCTGGGCCCGGGCGGACGGGCTCGTGAAGGGCAAGGAGGCGAGCAAGCTCGCCGCGCCGAGCAGCATGGTGCGCCGTTTCATCGGAGGATCCTCCCTTATGCGTGGCGCATGTTCTTGTCGGAAAACCGGTGCGGCTTCGCCCGAACATGCGCCGGCGGCGTTGATCGCCGTCCCGGCTTGCGCTAGTCATATGGTCATATGATGACTTTAGCCCGCGTGCCCGCCGTGTCAAGATTGCCCCGCAAAGCAGGTGGAAAGCGGCTTGCTGCGTTACGCCCGCTTGCCGCCCCGCGCCGCCTCACCCACGAACTGGTCGAACGGCTGACTGCCGAGATCGTGAGCGGCAAACTGCTGCCCGGCGCGCGGCTGCCGACCGAGCAGGAGATGATCGTGGCGACCGGCGTGAGCCGCACGGTGGTGCGCGAGGCGGTCGCGGCGCTGCGTGCCGAAGGCCTGGTCGTCACCCGCCAGGGCGCCGGCGCCTTCGTGGCCGAGGGCGCGCGGCGGCCGTTCCGCATCAATGCGGATGAACTGCGTTCGCTGCGCGAGGTCATCGAGGTGATGGAGCTGCGGACCGGCATCGAGATCGAGTCCGCCGGGCTCGCGGCCGAGCGGGCGGCGGCGGACCATATCCGGGCGATCGAGCGCGCCTTCGCGGCGATCGAGAAGGCGGTCGCGCGCGGAGAGTCCGCGGTCGACCAGGATTTCGCGTTCCATTGCAGCATCGCGCAGGCGACCGGAAATCCGCAGTTCCTGCGCTTTCTCGAATATCTGGGCCGCTTCATCATCCCTCGCCAGACCGTACGGGTCGCGGCCGGCTCGGCGTCGGACCGGCGCGCCTATCTCGACCTGATCCAGAACGAGCACCGCGAGATCGTAGAGGCCGTTCGGGCGCATGCGGCGCAAAAGGCGCGCACGGCCATGCGGAATCACCTGGTGAACAGCCGCAAGCGCTATCAGAAACTCGGTGCGAAGCTGGCGGACGATTGATCATGAAAAACGTTCTCATCACCGGGGCGGCGGGCGGCATCGGGATGCGATTGCGCGTCCTGCTCAAAGGCGCCTATCCGCATCTGCGTTGGAGCGACATCAAGCCGCCGGCCGACCTCGCGTCCGGCGAGGATTTTGTGCCGGCCGACCTCGCCGATATGTCTCAAGTCGAGAAAGCGGTCCAAGGTATCGACGGCATCGTTCATCTCGGCGGATTTTCGGTCGAAGGACCGTGGGAGACGATCCTCCATTCCAATATCGTCGGCTGCCACAACCTGTTCGAGGCGGCGCGCCGCGCGGGCGTCAAGCGCGTCGTCTTCGCGTCCTCCAATCACGCGGTCGGTTTCTATCCGCGCCGGCGCCGCATTGGAACGAATGCAGCTGTGCGGCCGGATTCACGCTACGGTGTGAGCAAGGCGTTCGGCGAGGCGCTCGGCGCGCTCTATGCGTTCAAGCACGGCCTCGCCGTCACCTGCATCCGCATCGGCAACTTCGGCGATGCGCCGGTCGACGAGCGTCGGCTGTCGATCTGGATCAAGCCGGAGGATCTGCTCCAGCTCGTCCGCATCGGGCTGGAGCATCCCGACATCCGCTATGAGATCTTCTTCGGCGCCTCCGACAATGCGCGCGGCTGGTGGGACAATGCGGCGGCGTTTCGTTACGGTTACCGTCCGCAAGGCCGCAGCGAAGACCACCGCGACGCCGCGCTCGCCGCGCAGGCGAAGCTCGCGCCCGACCGGGTCGGCGACTGGTACCAGGGCGGCACCTTCTGCAGCGACGACTACGACGGCGATGCGGATTTATCGTGGGTCTGACCGCGGCGTCCGCGCGCCTCTCCCGGCACTGGCATTCACTCCCCCCACGTCCGCCTTCGCTCTTCGAGCTACGGCGGACAGGAGCGGGAGAGGGGCACACGGTGACTTGCGGCGCGCCCAATGTCACGCCAGCCCGTGCGTCGCCAGAAGCTTCGTCATGCGGGCGGCGGCGAGCTCGGGGTCGTGCAGCACGCGCGCCTGGTCGGCGAGGCGGAACAACTCGGCGAGATGAATGAGCGAGCGCGCGCTCTCCTGGCCACCCACCATGACGAAGTGGTCCTGCAGGCCGTTGAGCCAGGCCAGAAACACCACGCCCGTCTTGTAGAAGCGCGTCGGCGCCTTGAAGATGTGGCGCGACAGCGGCACCGTCGGCTCGAGGATGCCGTGAAAGCCCTGGAGGTCGCCGGTTGCGAGCCGCGCGAGCGCGGCGGCCGCCGCCGGCGCGATGGCGTCGAAGATGCCGAGCAGGGCGTCGGAATGGCCATCCTCGTCGCCGGCGATCAGCTCCGCATAGTTGAAATCGTCGCCCGTATACATGCGCATGCCGGCGGGCAGGCGCCGCCGCATCGCAATCTCTTTCTCCTTGGAGAGGAGCGAGATCTTCACCCCGTCGATCTTGCCGGCGTCGTGGTGCAGGATCCCAAGGCAGGATTCCATCGCGGCCGTATGGTCAGCGGCGCCCCAATAGCCGGCGAGCGCCGGGTCGAACATCTCGCCCAGCCAATGGATGATCACCGGCTCCTTGACCTGCCGCAGGATGCGGCCATAGACGCGCGCATAGTCGTCAGGAGTTTTGGCGGCGCGCGCGAGCGCGCGGCTTGCCATCACGATCAACCGACCGCCCATCTGCTCGATCGCCTCAATCTGCTCCTCATAGGCACGGATCACGTCGTCGATCGTGACGTCCGGTCCGGGCTCGATGTGGTCGGTGCCGACCCCGCAGCCGATCAGTGCGCCCGGCCGCGCCCGGGCGGCCGCGAGCGCGCGGCGGATCAGCTCCCTGGCGCCCGCCCAGTCGAGGCCGGTGCCGCGCTGGGCGGTGTCCATGGCCTCGGCGACGCCGAGTCCGAGATCCCACAGATAGTGGCGGAACGCGATCGTGCGCTCCCAATCGATCGCGGGCGTGAGCCACGGGTCGACGTCGGCGAGCGGGTCGGCGACCACGTGGGTGGCCGCGTAGGCGATGCGGTTGAGTTTCGGCACCGCGCCTTTTTTCGGCAACACAATGGGCTCGCCCGTCACATAGGGCTCGAGACGGCGATCTTTCGTCGGCAGTGAGATCTTCGCCACGCGACCGCTCCTCAGATGTCGAGCTTCGGCACGTCGAGCCAGCGCCGCTCGGCCCAGCTCTTGAGGCCGAGCTCGGCGAGCTGCACGCCCTTGGCGCCTTCGACCAGATCGTGCTTCCACGGCGTGCCCGCCACCACGTGCCGGATGAAATCCTCCCACTGGATCTTGAAGCCGTTGTCGTAGGTGATGTTCTCGGGGAGCTCTTCCCACTGGTCGACGAAGTTCATGGTCTGCGGCACGTCGGGATTCCACACCGGGCGCGGCGTGTTGACCCGGTGCTGAGTCCAGCAGCGGGTGAGCCCGGCGACCGCCGATCCATGGGTGCCATCGGCCTGGAAGGTCACCAAGTCGTCGCGCCGCACCCGCACGCACCAGGAGCAGTTGATGTGTGCGATGGCGCCGCCTTCGAGCTCGAAGGTCGCATAGGCGGCGTCGTCGACGTCTGCCGCATAAGTGCGACCCTGCTCGTCGACCCGGCTCGGAATGTGGGTTGCCCCCATGCAGCTCACGGCTTTCACCGGCGCGAACACGTGGTCGAGCACGTAACGCCAGTGGCACAGCATGTCGAGGATGATGCCGCCGCCCTCGGCCTTCTTGTAGTTCCAGCTCGGGCGCTGCGCCGGCTGGCCCCAG
>DATBBS010000398.1:0-4362 GCA_036270895.1 Xanthobacteraceae bacterium | reverse complement strand
GACGAGCCCGCCGTGACGGTCTGGCGGCTCGCGAAGCCGCCGAGGCCGAGCGCCACCGTGGCGGTGTCGCCCGATACGACGCGGATATCCTCCGCCCGCAGCCCGAGCTCCTGGGCGCAGATCTGGGCGAGCGCGGTCTTGAGCCCCTGCCCCATGGCGGCGGCGCCGGTGAACACGGAGACGCGCCCCGAGGGCGCGACCCGCACGACGCCGGACTCGAAAGGTCCCCGCCCCGTGCCCTTGAGGCCATGCGCGAGCCCGATGCCGATATGGCGGCCCTGTTGGCGCGCCTGCGACTGGCGGCGCGGAAAATCGTCCCAGCCGGCCGCCCGCAGCACCTCGGCCTGGCACGCCGGATAATCGCCGCTGTCATATTCGATGCCGGCGCCGGAGCGCGCCGTGAGCGGCTTCTTGTAGGGCATCTTGTCGGGCGGAATGAGATTGCGCCGGCGGATCTCGGCGCGGTCGAGGGCGAGCTCGCGCGCGAGACGGTCGAGCAGCCGCTCCATCGCGAAAGCCGCCTGCGGATAGCCGGCGCCGCGCACCGACGACACCGGGGTCTTGTTCGTGGCGGCGACCGCCACATCCATGTGAAAGGCCGGCACCATATAGGGACCGGTCAGAGCGGAGGCCGAATTATAGGGCAGGTTCACGTCCTGCAGCGCATAGGCGCCGAGGTCGTGCAGCAGGTTGCCGCGAATGCCGAGAATTCTTGCCTCGCCGTCGACCGCGATCTCCAGCGACCAGTATTGGTCGCGCTCCTGCGCCGCATTGGTGAAATGCTCGCGCCGGTCCTCGATCCATTTGACCGGGCGCCCGAGCAGCCGCGCCGCCGCCACCACCGCGACGTCCTCCGAATAGACGCAGAGTTTCGGCCCGAAGCCGCCGCCGACGTCCGGAGTGGCGACGCGCAGCCGGTTGTCATCGAGCCGGATGAGCGAGCTCAGCGTGTTGAAAAGGTCATGCGCCTTCTGGGTCGAGGCCCAGACCGTGATGGCGTCGTCGGAGGGCCGGAATTCGGCCACGATGCCGCGGCCCTCGATCGGATGAGCGGCGCCGCGATGCTGCCACAACGCTTCGCGCGCCACGTGCTTTGCTGTTGCGAAGGCGGCCGCCACATCCCCATAGGCGACCTTGTAGGACGCGATTACATTGGCGGCGAGTTCGCGGCGCACCGCCGGCGCGCCGGCCCGCGCGGCCGTCCGGCAATCCGAGACCGAGGCCAACGGTTCGTAGTCGACCGCCACCAGCGCGGCCGCATCTTCCGCCACGTAGCGATCGTCGGCCAGCACGATCGCGACCGGCTCGCCCACATAGGAGGTCTCGCGATCGGCGAGCGCGAAGGGCCACAGCTTGTCGAGGGGCGTTCCTGAATTCGAGCGGCGGATCATCCGCCGCTGCGCCAGCACCGGTTGGAGATCGTCGAGGGTAAGCACCGCATGGACGCCCGGCACGGCGGCGGCGGCGGCGACCACGATTTTTCGGATCAGCGCGTGCGGGTGCGGGCTGCGGACGAAAGCAGCGTGCAGCACGCCGCTCACCGCCACGTCGTCGACGAAGCGGCCACGACCGCGCAGCAGCGCCTCGTCCTCGACACGCGGAATGCGCGATCCGATCAAGGGGGGCATGCGCTCTCCAAGAGGGTTGTCATGGCCGGGCTTGTCCCGGCCATCCACGCCTTAGTCTCGCCAATGCTTAAGACGTGGATGCCCGCGACAAGCGCGGGCATGACGAGTAACCAGCATCCGCATGCTCAATCCTGCGAATTCGCGGTCGCCTTGGCGGCCTTGGCGATGATCTCTTTCGGCGTCTTGTAGACCTCGGCCAGCAGGCTATCGATGGCGCCGGCGCTGACCGGATTGACATCCGCCTTCATCTTCTCCGCCTCGGCGAGGAAATCCGGATCCTTCATGGTCTTGTCGAAGGCTTCGATCAAGGCGCGCTTGCGGTCCTCCGGGATGCCGGGCGGCGCCGCGAACGGACGCGCCATCGCCTGGCTCGCGAGGATCAGCCGCACGATCTGCATCTGTTCCTGATTTTTCACGAGATCCGTGACGACCGGCACGTCGGGAAGCTCATCCACCTTGCTCAGCCCCGCCTGCACCGGAATGTTCACCTTCCTGGCCGCCAGCCAGTCCATATGGCGCGTCTTGACGGTGCTCCAGGAGAGGCCGCACATCCCCTGCACCTCGCCACGCTCCATGGCGAGCGCGACGTCGTTCGTTCCCGGATAGCCACTGACGAGCTTGAGCTTGGCGCCGAACACGTTCTTGAACATCAACGCGAAGACATCCGGGTCGGCGCCCGCGCCCAGTCCGCCCATCGTGAAGGGCTTGCTGAGCATGTCGTTCCAGGTCTTGATCGGCGAGGTGCCCCAGGTCATGCACAGATTGACGTCATTGGAGATGCTGCCGAGCCAGGTGAACTTGGTGGCGTCGAAGGGCGCATCGCTGAGGAGCGGCGCCACCGCCATGCTGCGCGAGAAGGTGCCGATGACCGTGCCGTCCTTCGGGGCCGCGTTGTAGATATAGATGGCGGCGCGCAGGCTGCCGGCGCCTTCGCGGTTCTGCGGCACCACCGCGGGCTGGCCCGGAATGTATTTGCCGATGTGGCGCGCCAGCAGCCGGCCGTAGAGGTCGTAGCCGCCGCCGACGCTGTAGCCGATCGCCAGCGTGACGCTCTTGCCGCGATAGAAATCCTCCACGCTCTCGGCGTGGGCGGGCGTCGCCGCGAGCGCGAGCACGGCGAGGATTGTTAGGGCTCTCCACCACGCCTTGGCCGCGCGGAGCGAAAGACGTGGATGGCCGGGACAAGCCCGGCCATGACGTCGTCGAGGGTCGTTCATCCCGATCACCAACTCATGACATCGGCGGGAAGATATGCGGAAACTTCGCCCGCAGCCTGCCGCGAAGATCGCCGCTGACATCGACCACGGTCGGGAAGCTGCCATTGAGCTTCTTGTCGTAGGGAATGCAGGCATCGACCAGGATGCGGTTGTTGAAATTTCCGGGCAGATAGAGCGGATCGCGCTTCGACGCCCAGGCCTTCTGGATAAGGTCAATGTCGCTGAGCGGGTCGAAGCGCGTGCACATCGCCCACAGCACCTGATCGAGCTCGCCGGCGTCGATGTCCTCGTCGACCACCACGGTCCATTTGCCCGCATAGGCGCCGCCCTGACACGCGGCCGCGACATGCAGCGCCTGACGCGCATGGCCGGGATAGCGCTGGCGGATCTGGATCACGGTGAACCGCGTCGCCGGCCCGGCCTCGTGATTCCACACGCCGAGCACCTCCGGCACCCCGCAGGCGTCGAGCGCGCGCCAGATCTGCGCCGCGCCCGCGATGCCCTTCAGAAGCCCGGTCTCGTCGACCGGCTTGTGCTGCGGCGCGCAGCACAGGATCGGGTCGTTGCGGTACAGGATGGTCTTCACGTTGACATAGGGACGCGGAACCGTGTCGTCCGAGTAATAGCCCATCCATTCGCCGAACGGTCCTTCCGGCCGCACCTGGCCCGGCACGGTCTCGCCCTCGATCGCGATCTCGCAATCGGCGGGGATCGGAAAGCCGGTGAAAGGCCCGCGCACCACGTCGACCGGCTCGCCGCGCAAGCCGCCGGCGATGTCCAATTCGCTGATCTCGGGCAGCGGGCTCGAGGCGAGCAGGAACAGCAACGGATCCTGGCCGCACAGAATCACGACTTTCATCGGCTGGCCGCGCTCGAAATTCTTGTCGCGATGGATGCGGCCGTGCTTGCCCTCGGTGATCTGGCAGCCGACCGTGCGGGCGTCATAGACCTGGCTGCGATAGGCGCCGAGATTGAACCAGCCGCTGTCAGGGTCCTGGGTCATCACGCAATCGGCGGTGCCGATGAAGCGCGCCGTGTCCTGCTCGTGATGGCGCGGCACCGGGAATTTCAGCACGTCGATCTTGTCGCCTTCGAGCACGTTCTGCAGGATCGGGCCGTCCTTGACGAAGCGCGGCGGCAGCAGCTTCAGGTCCTGCATGCGCGCGTGATAGCGCTGCACGATGTCGACCTTGCGCTCATATTTGAGCGGCAGCCCGAGCGTGAGCGCGACCCGGCGGATGGACGAGAAATGGCCGTAGAGCGTGCGGAATCCCTTCGGATAGCCCGGCACCTCGTCGAACAGGATCGCCGGCGCGGTGTTGTTGCTCTTCTCAGTGAGCATCTGGGTGACGGCGCCCATCTCGGCGTCCCAATGGGCGCCGTTGACGTGCAGCAGCTCGCCCATTTTCTGCACCTCGTCGAGCCAGCCGCGCAGGCCGCGGTAGCCGACCTTGCCCTCATGGGGCGTATGGACGAGCGTGGAAGACATCCCGTTCTCCTGGATTGATGGCAGGCCG
>DATBBS010000397.1:0-4194 GCA_036270895.1 Xanthobacteraceae bacterium | reverse complement strand
GCGACGATCAGCAGCGCGGCGAGGCGCGCGGCCGGCAGGTTGACGAGGTCGTCGAGCCGCGCCGCCGCCCAGCCGAAGGCGGCATGGCGCGGCGACAGATGGCCGATCATACTGTCGGCGGTGTTGATCGCCTTGTAGGCGGCGGCGCCCGGGAGACCCGCGATGACCATCCAGAATGCGGGCGCGACCACGCCGTCGGAGAAATTCTCCGCCAGGCTCTCGATCGCGGCGCGCGCGACGCCGGCCTCGTCGAGCGCCGCGGTGTCGCGGCCCACGATCTGCGCGACCGCGGCGCGGCCGGCGGCGAGCCCGTCTGTTTCGAGCGCCGCGGCGACGCGCCCCACATGCGCATGCAGGCTGCGCTGCGCCAGCAGGGTGCTGGCGAGGAGCGCCACGATCACCAGGCCGTATGGCAGGCGCAGGAATCCGTGCTGCAGCGCGAAGCCCGTCCCGCCCGCCACGGCGAGGACCAGCAGGATGGCCGCAACCCCCATGAGCCGGCGCGTGCCGTCGGGGGCGCTGCCGCGATTCCACGCGCTGTCGAGGGCCCCGATCAGGCGGCCGATCCACGTCACCGGATGGCCGATTGCGCGCGCGAGCCGGTCGGGATAACCGACCATGAGCTCGATCAGCAGCGCCAGAAGGGCAAGCCAGACCACCATGGAGTTCCGCACGGATTTGGCAGCGCCCTTATGGCATGGCGGCGATCTCGACGCCGCCCGAAGACTGTTCCCCGCCGCCCCGCAACCTTTCATCGACCTGTCGACCGGGATCAATCCTTTTTCGTATCCGCTACCGCGGCTCGCCGCCGAGACCTTCACCCGGCTGCCGGAGCCGGCCGCGATCGACCGGCTCGCCGTGGTTGCCGCCAAGGCTTACGGGGTGCCGTCGGCCGATCACGTCGTGGCGGCGCCCGGCGGCCAGATCCTGCTGCCTTTCGTGGCGGCGCTCGCGCGGCCCGGGCGCGCCGCGGTGCTGGGGCCGACCTATGCGGAGCATGCGCGTGTCGCCGCGCTCGCCGGGCACGCGACGCAGGAGAGGTCCGACATCCGCGCCCTCGCCAAGGCGGATCTCGCCATCGTGGTGAACCCGAACAATCCGGACGGACGGCTTATCCCGAGAGATGCGCTGCTCGCCCTGGCCGACGCGCTGGATCCCGGCCTTCTCGTGGTCGACGAGGCCTTCATGGATGTCGGCCCGCCCGGCGCGAGCGTGGCGGGCGCGGGCCGCCGCAACATCGTGGTGCTGCGCTCGTTCGGGAAATTCTACGGGCTCGCCGGGTTGCGGCTCGGTTTTGCGCTCGCCGCCCCGGAGCTCGCCCGCCACCTGCGCGCCGCGCTGGGACCCTGGGCGGTGTCCGGTCCGGCGATCGCGATCGGCGAGCTTGCGTTGGCGGATGGCGCTTGGAACGAGACCACGCAGGTGCGCCTCGCCGCAACGGCGTCCCGGCTCGATGAGGTGTTGAGTGGCGCCGGACTCGAAGTCGCGGGCGGGACCTCGCTGTTCCGCCTGGTGCGCACGCCGGCCGCCCCTGAGCTGTTCGATCGCCTCGGCGGTGCCGGCATCTATGTGCGCCGCTTCGCCGAGCAGCCGACATGGCTGCGCGTCGGGTTGCCGGCGAGCGAACCGCAATGGGTGCGGCTCGCGGCCGCGCTGACGGGCCCGGCGTGACGGGCTGATGGTAAACGAAAGGTCATCGCCGCGCGGGCGCGCCTTCAGGGTAAACAGCTGGTAACGCTTTGTCCGTATAAGGCGTCTCGTCGCTGCAGCAGCACGAGGACCATGCCCAACATTCCCCTCCGCAAGCCGCGCGCCCGCAAGGCGGCCTTCGACAAGTTCGGCCTTGGCGCCATCGCGCTCTATGCCGGGGGCGTCATCGTGGTGGCGTGCGCGGTCTACGGCATCAACCTCTCGACCGTCATCAACAAGTTCAACGAGAGCGAGCGGCTGCGCGCGCAGGCGCAGCGCGGGCAGATCATGGTCGGCACCGAGGATCGCACGCAATGCCGGGTCGTGCGCTTCGACAACCAGACCTCGCAGATCACCGGCGAGTCGCTTGTGGCCTGCACGGAGCGGCGCGCCACCGACAGCCGGTCGTCCGAAAGTACGCTCAACGGCTTCCGCGACAGCTTCACCAAGCGATAGCGACAACCTCGATTCGTCGGCCCGGAAGCCCGGCCATGGCGATACGGGGTGGACCGCGCGCGCAGCCGCGGGCATCCCGACCTTCCGGGGCTTGATTTCGCGGCCCCGCCACGGGATCAATCAAGTCTTGGTCGGGGCCCGGGGAGCTCATGCGTGCGCAACAGCGGTTATGACTACATCGTCGTGGGCGCCGGCTCGGCCGGTTGCGTGCTGGCCAACCGGCTGAGCGAGGACGGGCAGGCGCGCGTGCTGCTGCTCGAGGCGGGCGGACGTGACTTCGATCCGCTCATCCACATCCCGATCGGCATGGGCAAGATGCACGATCTCGGTCTGCACGATTGGGGCTTTCATACCGAGCCCGAGCCCAATCTGGATAACCGCCGGATCGAGGCGTCGCGCGGCAAGGTGCTGGGCGGCTCGTCCTCGATCAACGTGATGGCCTATACGCGCGGCCATCGCGGCGATTACGACCGCTGGGCCCAGAAAGGCGCGCGCGGCTGGTCCTATGCGGACGTGCTGCCCTATTTCAAGCGGTGCGAGACCTGGGAGGGCGGCGAGGACAAATATCGCGGCGGCTCGGGCCCGCTCGGCACGCAGTGGGCGAAGACGCGCGATCCGCTCTATCAAGCCTGGATCGACGCCGGCATGGCGGCCGGCATCCCCAAGACGCCCGATTACAACGGCGCCCGCGCCGAAGGTTTCGGCCAGAGCCAGTACACCATCCGGGAGGGCCGGCGCTCCTCTGCGGCCAACGCGTTCCTCAAGCCCGCGCGCCATCGCCGCAACCTCGTGGTCGAGGCCCGCGCGCAGGTGAGCCGCGTGCTGTTGCGCGGCACGCGCGCGACCGGCGTCGAATTCTTCAAGCACGGGCAGCGCCACCACGTCACGGCCGAGCGCGAGGTGATCCTCGCGGCCGGCGCCTTCAGCACGCCTCAGGTGTTGATGCTGTCGGGCATCGGCCCCGCCGCGCATCTGCGCCAACACGGCATCGCGGTCGCGGCCGATCTGCCGGTCGGAAAGAACCTGCAGGACCATCTGGCGTCGCAGTTCTATTTCACCCGGCCGGATCCCGGTCCGTTCCGCCATGAGATGCGATTCGACCGCATGGCGCGGAGCATGATCCGCGCCTACCTGTTCGGCACCGGTCCTGGCACCGTGGTGCCGGGCGGACTGCATGCCTTCATCAAGACGCGGCCCGAGCTCGCGGTGCCGGATATCGAGTTCATGTTCCGCGGCCTGCCGGCCGGCGCGCATCTGTGGTTCCCGGGCATCCGGCGCCCCTATCTGGACGGCTTCGGCATCCGGCCGACGCTGCTGCATCCCGACAGCCGCGGCGAGATCCTGTTGCGTTCGAGCGACCCGCTCGCCCCGATGCGCATCATCTACAATTTCTTTTCGGCGCCGGGCGATCTGCCGACCCTGCGTGAAGGCGTCAAACGCGCGCGCGACGTTGCCTATCGCCGGCCGCTCGACGCATTCCGCGGCGAGGAGCTGGCGCCCGGGCCCGCCGTCAAGACCGACGACGAGATCGACGCCTGGATCCGCAAGGTCTCGATCACGGCGCATCATCCGGCCGGCACCTGCCCGATGGGCACCGGTCCCGAGGCGGTGGTCGATCCGCAGCTGCGCGTGCGCGGCATCGAGGCGCTGCGCGTGGTCGATGCCTCCGCGATGCCCGACCTGGTGTCGGCCCACATCAACGCCTGCGTCATCATGATGGCCGACAAGGCATCCGATATGATCCGTGGCCGGCCCGCCTTGGCGCCCGTGTTGGACGCCTGAGTGTGGTGGTCCCCCTCCCCGCTTGCGGGGGAGGGGCGCGAGCGAAGCTCGCCGGGAGGGGGTGCCGCTCGCGCATGCCCCCGTGGCTTCCCCCTCCCGTCCTCCCCCGCAAGCGGGGGAGGGGCGCGGGCATCCTTCGTGTGGTTTTCCGCTATAATCAGCTTACTTTTGGGAGGGACAACGATGCCGAACAGTGGCCGGCGGCTCGCTTCAGTTGTCGCGGCAGTGACAGCTCTTCTCCTCTTCGCCGCAACCGCGTCCGCCGCG
>DATBBS010000396.1:0-12101 GCA_036270895.1 Xanthobacteraceae bacterium | reverse complement strand
ACATCGCGGCCGGCGAGATGACCCATAAGTTCACGCTCGCCGCGGCCGATCTCAAGCGCCTGATCGAGAAAACGCAGTTCGCGATCTCGACCGAGGAGACGCGCTATTACCTCAACGGCATCTATCTGCACACGGCGGGCGGCGGCAACACCATGCTGCTGCGTGCGGTGGCGACCGATGGCCATCGGCTCGCGCAGGTCGAGCTGCCCATGCCGGCCGGCGCCGAGGGGATGCCGGGCATCATCGTGCCGCGCAAGACCGTGAACGAGGTGCAGCGGCTGGTCGAGGACGTGAACGGAGAGGTCGCGGTCGAGCTCTCGCAGGCCAAGATCCGTTTCACCCTGGGCAGCGTGGTGCTGACGTCGAAACTGATCGACGGCACCTTCCCGGACTATGGCCGGGTCATTCCGCTCGGCAACGACAAGCAGCTCGAGGTCGACAAGAAGGAGTTCGAGCAGGCGGTCGACCGGGTCTCGACGATCGCGAGCGAGCGCGGCCGCGCCGTCAAGCTATCGCTCACCAGCGGACGCCTCGTGCTGTCGGTCACCAATCCCGACTCGGGCAGCGCCACCGAAGAGATCGAGGTCACCTATGAGGCCGATCCGATCGATATCGGATTCAACTCGCGCTATCTGCTCGACATCGCGGCGCAGATTGAGGGCGACACCGCGGTGCTCAAGCTGGCCGACCCGGGCTCGCCCACGCTGGTTCAGGACAAGGACGCCAAGGGCGCGCTCTACGTGCTGATGCCGATGCGGGTGTGAATCCCCTCCCGGCCCGCCGGACGAGGGTTTAACTAGGGCCGATGACGCATCCCGCCCGCATCCGCCGCCTCACGCTCACGAATTTCCGCAGCTATCACGCCGCAACCCTGACGGTCGGCGACGCTCCGGTGGTGCTGGTCGGCCCGAACGGCGCCGGCAAGACCAATCTGCTGGAAGCGATCTCGTTCCTCGCGCCCGGGCGGGGGCTTCGCCGCGCCACGCTCGAGGAGGTCGCATTCGGCGAGGGCGACGGCGCCTGGGCGGTGTCGGCCGAGATCGAGGGGGCGCTCGGACTGGTCACCATCGGGACCGGCATCGAGCCGCCGACGAGCGAAGACGCCATGCCGGCGCGCAAATGCCGGATCGATCGGGAACCGGTGGCCTCCGCCACGGCCTTCGCGGATCACCTGAGGGTCATATGGCTGGTGCCGGCGATGGACGGGCTCTTCGCCGGCCCGGGCGCCGAACGGCGGCGCTTCATCGACCGGCTGGTGCTCGCGGTCGATGCCGAGCACGGCAGCCGCGTCAACGCGCTGGAACGCTCGCTGCGCTCGCGCAACCGGCTGCTGGAAACCCCCAATCCCGATCCGCACTGGCTCGACGCCGCCGAGCACGAGACCGCCGAGCTGGCGGTCGCGGTCGCCGCCGCGCGCGCCGAAACGGTGCGCCGCCTGTCCGCCGCGCTGGCGGCGAGCCGCGTGCCCGATGCCGCCTTCCCTTCCGCCGAGATTGCGTTGGAAGGCTGGATGGAGACGCTCGTGCTCACCCATCCGGCGGTCGAGGTCGAGGACCGCTATCGTGCGACGCTCAGGCAAAATCGCGCGCGCGACGCGAATGCCGGCCGCACGCTCGACGGGCCGCATCTCACCGATCTCGGCGTCGTCTACGCGCCGAAAGGCATTCCGGCGCGCGACGCCTCGACCGGCGAGCAGAAGGCGCTGCTGATCGGCCTTGTGCTGGCCCATGCCGGATTGGTGGCGGAAATGACCGGCGCCGCGCCGGTGATCCTGCTCGACGAGGTCATTGCCCACCTCGATCCGGGACGCCGCACCGCGCTGTATGACGCGCTCGACCGGCTCGGCGCGCAGATCTGGATGACGGGCGCCGACCCTGCGGCATTCGCCGAGATCGCGGCACGCGCCGAGATGGTCGAGGTGGCGCCGGGGCGCCTGCAAAGGGCGAATTCGGGGCCCGCGTCGGCCTCCGTCCGTACCGCTTAATGGCCTTCCCGGGGGGCATCCGGCGGTTCCCGGCCGGAGGTATGAAAATGGCCTGAAAATCAAATCATTTCAAATGCTTATTGGCCTTCACTTTGCCTTGTGCGATGCCTATATTCATGTCACACCCAATCGACTGATTCTGGGTCGATTCCCGTTCCTTTTCAAAGTCATGCCAATGGTCGAAGCCGCCCGCCAACAGCCCCGTTCCGACGCGTCCGATTACGGCGCGGAATCGATCAAGGTCCTGAAGGGCCTCGATGCGGTCCGCAAGCGTCCGGGCATGTATATCGGCGACACCGACGACGGCTCGGGCCTCCACCACATGGTCTACGAGGTCGTCGACAACGCCATCGACGAGGCGCTCGCGGGCTACGCCAAGGAGGTCCTCGTCACGCTCAATCCGGACGGCTCCGTCACGGTGCACGACGACGGGCGCGGGATCCCGACCGACATCCACAAAGGCGAAGGCGTGTCGGCCGCGGAGGTCATCATGACCCAGCTGCACGCCGGCGGGAAATTCGACCAGAACTCCTACAAGGTGTCGGGAGGCCTGCACGGCGTCGGCGTGTCGGTCGTCAACGCGCTATCGAGCAAGCTCAAGCTCACGATCTGGCGCGACGGCCAGGAGCACGTCATCGAGTTCCGCCACGGCGAGGCGGTGGCCCCGTTGGCGGTCACCGGCGACGCCGGGGGCAAGCGCGGCACCGAGGTGACGTTCCTGCCGTCGACCGAGACGTTCACCATGATCGAGTTCGACTGGGCGACGCTGGAGCATCGCCTGCGCGAGCTCGCCTTCCTCAATTCGGGGGTGCGCATCGTGCTGTCCGACCAGCGTCATGCGGTCGAGAAGCGCGAGGAGATGATCTACAACGGCGGCGTCGAGGCCTTCGTCAAATATCTCGACCGCAACAAGACCCCATTGGTGCCGAAGCCGATCGTCATCACGTCGGAGCGCGACGGGGTCGGCGTCGAGGCGGCGCTGTGGTGGAACGACGGCTATCACGAGTCCGTGCTGTGCTTCACCAACAACATCCCGCAACGCGACGGCGGCACGCATCTCGCCGGCTTCCGCGGCGCCTTGACGCGCCAGGTGACCGGCTATGCCGACCAGAACGGCGTCAGCCGGAAGGAAAAGGTCGCGCTGACCGGCGACGACTGCCGCGAGGGCCTGACCGCCGTGCTCTCGGTCAAGGTGCCGGACCCGAAATTCTCGTCGCAGACGAAGGACAAGCTCGTTTCCTCCGAGGTGCGCCCGGTGGTCGAGGGCATCGTCAATGACGCGCTGAAGGCCTGGTTCGAGGAGCACCCGGGCGAGGCGAAAGTCATCGTCGGCAAGGTGGTCGAGGCCGCCGCGGCGCGCGAGGCCGCCCGCAAGGCGCGCGAGCTCACCCGCCGCAAGGGCGCGCTCGACGTGTCCTCGCTGCCCGGCAAGCTGGCGGATTGCCAGGAACGCGATCCGGCGAAATCCGAGCTCTTCATCGTCGAGGGCGACTCGGCCGGCGGCTCGGCCAAGCAGGGCCGCAACCGCGAATTCCAGGCGGTGCTGCCGTTGCGCGGCAAGATCCTCAACGTCGAGCGCGCGCGTTTCGACAAGATGCTGTCCAGCCAGGAGATCGGCACGCTCATCACCGCGCTCGGCACCGGCATCGGAAGCGAGGAATTCAATCCCGACAAGCTGCGCTACCACAAGATCATCATCATGACGGACGCGGACGTCGACGGTTCGCATATCCGCACGCTGCTGCTGACGTTCTTCTTCCGGCAGATGCGCGAGCTGATCGAGCGCGGCCACCTCTACATCGCGCAGCCGCCGCTCTACAAAGTCACGCGCGGAAAATCCGAGCAGTATCTCAAGGACGAGCGCGCGCTCGAGGATTACCTCATCGCCGGCGGGCTCGAGGACGCGGTGCTCCGCCCCGCTTCCGGCGACGAGCGCGCACGCGCCGATCTCGCCAAGCTGGTCGAGGACGCCCGCGTCATCCGCAGTACCCTCTATGGGCTCCACAGCCGGTACAATCGCAAGGTGGTCGAGCAGGCGGCGATCCTGGGCGTGCTCAATTCCGATATCTTCGGCGACCCGGCCAAGGCCAAGGCCGCGGCTCCCTACATCGCCCGTCGTCTCGACGCACTGTCGGAAGAAACCGAGCGCGGCTGGCAGGGCGCCTTCGTGGAAGGCGAGGGCTTCCTGTTCGAGCGCACCGTGCGCGGCGTCAAGGAGGCCGCCGTCATCGACCAGGCCCTGCTCGGGTCGGCCGATGCGCGCAAGCTCGACGAGTTCGCGGTCTCGCTGCAGGAGACCTATGCGCGTCCCGGCGTGTTGCGCCGCAAGGGCGACGAGACGCCGATCTACGGACCGCTCAGCCTCTTCGATGCGGTGACCGGGGCCGGCCGCAAGGGCATCGCGTTGCAACGCTACAAAGGGTTGGGCGAGATGAATCCGGGCCAGCTGTGGGAGACCACGCTCGACACCAACGAGCGCTCGCTCCTGCAGGTGAAGGTGAAGGTGGTCGACGACGCCGACGACATCTTCACCAAGCTGATGGGCGAACTGGTCGAGCCGCGCCGCGCCTTCATCCAGGACAACGCACTCGCCGCCAGCGTGGACGTGTGAGGCGGGCCGCCGCGCGCGGCGCGGCCCTCGTTAGACCCTGCGGGCGGCGACGATCCCCAATATCACGGCTCCCAGGAACAAGATCAGGAAGATACTGAACAGCACCTGCGCGATGCTGGCTGATGCCGACGCGATATCGGTGAACCCGAACACCGCGGCGATCAGCGCGATGACCAGGAAAATGGCTGCCCAACGCAACATTGCCGGTGCTCCTGCGGTCTCAGCCTCCCACCAGATAATGACGCAGGGCGCGCAGAGTTCCCGATACGGAACAAATCGGCGCCCTGGGGCGGGATCGGGTCGCGCGCCCGATCGTTATGCCGTCGCGGCCAGTCGCACGGTGTCGTCCCACAGCCGCCGGGCGGCGTCGTCGTTTTCCGCATCCGCGCTCGGCCTCGCCAATCGGCATTTCACGAAATATCCGCCGCTGACGCCGGCAACCTCGGGAGAGGTCGCCAGATAGATCAGCGTCTGCGCGCCCTTCTCGGGCGAGATCGCGAACAGCTTGGCGACGCGAACCGCATAGGACAGCAGGCCGCCGCTCTCATCACCATAGCGGGTCGCGACGAAACCCGGATGGAAGCAGTTGACCGTCACCCCGCGCCCGGCCCACCGGCGGGCGAGTTCGCGCGTCCACATGATGTTGTAGAGCTTGGATCGCCGGTAGGCCTGCACGCCGTTGTAACGCTTCGCAATCTGCAGATCGTCCAGATCGAGGCGCGCGCCGAGATGCGCGCCCGACGCGGTGTTGACGACCCGCGCCGGCGCCGACGCGAACAGGCGATCGCGCAGCCCCTCGGTCAGGACGTGATAGGCCATGTGATTGACGGCAAAATGCTTCTCGAGACCGTCGGCGGTGACCTGCCGGGCGGTGAACAGCGCGCCCGCATTGTTGACCAGGATGTCGATGCGCGGCTCGGCCGCCGCGATCTCCGCCGCCACGCGCCTGGTCTCGGCGATGCCGGAGAGGTCGGCATAGTGGATGGCGTGCGCGATCGTCGGCGTCGCGGCGCGCAGGCGCGCCAGCATGGCCTCTCCGCGTCGCCGGTCGCGCGCCACCAGCACGAGGCGCATCCCCCGGCGGGCGAGATTTTCCGCCGCGACCTGGCCGATGCCGGAGGTCGCACCGGTGATGACGCAGATTTTTCCCTCGCATGTGTCAGCCAAGAAAGTTTCTCCGTCTTCGCCGCCTCATCGCCCCGGCAGCACGACGACCGTCGGCGCGGCCGGCAGCGTCGTCTTGGAGACGACCAGCGAGGGCGTCTCGTTCATGTCCACCCGGTAATCCTGCCGCATGCGCGAAAGAAATCGATCGAGCGTATAGGCGCTGAATGAGTGCATCGGGATGATCACCTGGGCCTTGATCGCCTGCAGCACCTCGACCATGCCGTCGAGGTCGAGCGTCATGTTGCCGTCGACGGGCGCCATCACCACGTCGACGCGGCCGATGTCGTCGAGCTGCTGCTGGGTGAGGGTATGGTGGAGATGACCGAGATGGGCGATGCAGAGATTGGCGATCTCGAAAATGAAGATCGAATTGCCGTACCGCTCCGTGCCGCCGCTCCAGTTGCGGATATTGGTGGGGACGTTGCGCACCCGCACGTCCTGAAACGAGATGTCGTGATTGGCGGGCTGGCCGTCGTCGCGCCAGCCGCGCAACACGAACTTGATGCCGCCGGCCGGGCGATCGGTGTAATGGGTCGAGTGCGCGTGATTCATGGTGACGATGTCCGGCAACAGCGGCGGCCTGACCCAGTCGTTGTAATCGGTCGCGATGCGCACGAGCCTCGGGCTCTCGATCAGAAAGGTCGAATGGCCCACATAGGTGATGCGCACCTGATCGGCGTCGAGCGCCGCGCGCCGCAAGCCGGCCGCGATCGGCGCCGGCGGCCCGGAGGCGACGAGACCGGGACAGCTTTCGGTCATCTCCGGCTTGCTTTGGGGATTGGGCAGCGCGGGCGCGGCCGATTGTGCGCGCGCGGGCAACGGCCCGGCCACAATGGCGGCGAGCGCCGCAGCAAGAAGGCCCCGAAGCAGAAAGTCGCGTCCCATCGTCGAGCTCCGCGCCGGACGGATGCCGCCGCGCTCAAATCATAACGCAGGCAAGACGGAACGCTACGGCGCCGCCGAACAAAAAATCGGCATCGGGACAGATCATCGGCGCGCGTCGGCGACGCAAAGCGGGCTCGGGAAAAACCCGAGCCCGGTCGGATATCCGCGGCCGCGCGCGCTGCTCAGCGGGCCAGGATCAGGCCCTTGCTGGTCACCACCACCCAGCGGCCGTCCTGCCGCCGGATGTTCTCGATGCGTCCGAGCCCCGGAATGGTGTCGCCGCGCTCGACCTCGACGACACCGAGACGTCCCTGGATCAGCGCCGTGCCGTTGTAGACGCTGCGCACGACCCAGCCGTCGAGCACGGACGGGCCGGTATCCCTGACGGCAACCGCCTGCGGAGGCGGCGCGGCGGCCGCGATCGCGCCGGTCGTGTCATGGGCAGCAGCAGCCGATGGCGCCGGCGCGCGGCGTTCGATCCGGTCGATCGCCTCCGCGAGCTTCGCCAGTTTGGCGGTCGGCTCGGCCTGGGCGCGTTCGAAGCGATCGAGACGATCGCCCAGCTTCACGAGTTGCGTCGTCGCCGATCGGCCAGACGTGTCGACCGCGGCCTTGAGCGCCGTCACATCGGTGTTGAGACGCGCGATCGAATCCTTGAGGAAGCGGGAATCGTCGGTGCTGGCCACCCGTGCGGGCGGCTCGCCCGCCCAGAGCTGGCCGATTCCTGCGGTCGCCGTCGCGCCCGCCGTGGCGCCGACCGCGGCCGCAATCGCGATCGCGATGCCCGCAGCGAGCGGCGTCAGGTGTCTCGCCGGCGCGGATGCACGGGCTGCGGCTGACGATGCGATCGCCGCTTCGGGCGCTCCAGGGCGAACGTCATCGAGCCTGGTGACCGAGGGCTTGGGGCTCGCTGCGCCTGGATGCTGCGAAGCACTCGCCGTCGTGACGGGCGCCGGCTGCGCGATCGGTGTCGCGGTGGCGGCTGGCGCGACAGCTTGCTCGGCCTGTGGCGGCACCAGGTCGGGCGACGCGATTCTTGCGACGTCGGCCGACGTGATCTTGTCCGATGGATTGTCGATGGGACCTGGCGAATCAGAATTCGGCTCGTCGCTTTTACGCTCAGCCATGAGTCTGCTCCCGATTGGATTTCACCAATCGGTAACCACGCCGGCTTACCAATTGGTTACTTTTGCCGACGCGGGCCACAGGCAGGAATAAAAATAAAAAGGGATGTCGATTGCCGGCCCGGGCGGCGCAGCGGGCTACCGCGTCACCCGGCGAGACCGCGCTCCTGCGCGAGCGCCTTGAGCGAGGTCTGCGGCCGGGCGCCGAGATGCTGAATCACCTCGGCGGCCGCGAGCGCGCCGAGGCTCGCCGCACGCTCATGGGTCGCGCCCTGCGCGAGACCGAACAGGAAACCCGCCGCGAACAAATCGCCCGCACCGGTCGTGTCGACAACCTGCGCGACCGGACACGCCGGGACGGCGAGAAGCTGATCGCGCGAGACGACGACGCAGCCCTTCTCGCTGCGCGTCACGACCGCCAGGCGGGCCTCCCGGCGCAACGCCGCGAGTGCGGTATCGAAATCCGCGGTCTGGTACAGGCTGCGCAGCTCGGCCTCGTTGGCGAACAGGAGGTCGACGGTGCCGGCGCGCATGAGGCCGAGAAACTCGTCGCGCCAGCGATCGACGCAAAATGCATCCGACAGAGTCAACGCCACCAGCCGCTTGGCCTCATGCGCGGCCGCCGCCGCTTTGAGGAAGGCGTCCTTGGCGTGCTTCGGATCCCACAGATACCCCTCCAGATAGGTGATGGCGGCGCCGGCGACCGCCGCGGTATCGATATCCTGCGGATGCAGATCCTGCGCGGCCCCGAGATAGGTGTTCATGGTGCGCTCGCCGTCGGCGGTCACCAGCACGTAACAGCGCGCGGTCGAGGGCCCCTCGGAGGCGGGCGGCGTGTCGAATGCGACGCCGGCGGCGCGGATGTCGTGGGCGAAGACGCGGCCGAGCTCGTCGTCCTTGACCTTGCCGACGAAGGCCGCACGCCCGCCGAGGCTGGCGCAGCCGACGATGGTGTTGGCGGCGGAGCCGCCGGAGATTTCGACGGCCGGGCCCATGG
The DNA here is from genome assembly GCA_036270895.1 of Xanthobacteraceae bacterium. GTDB lineage: Bacteria > Pseudomonadota > Alphaproteobacteria > Rhizobiales > Xanthobacteraceae > JAVDCA01. The sequence continues at coordinate 3,333 of DATBBS010000396.1, read as the reverse complement.
CGTCGTAGATGCCGGTGGCGCGCGCTTCGTCGATCAGCGTCATCGCGCCCTTGCGCATGTCGTGCTTGACCAGGAAATCGTCCTCGGCGCGCGCGAGCACGTCCACGATGGCGTTGCCGATGCCGAGTACGTCGTAGCGGGCGGTTGTCATGAAGATCGATCATCCTGGTGACGGGAAGGCGCGCACTATAGCGACCGCGCACAGGCTGGCAATGAGGAACGCGCGCCACCACGCTGAATGCGATCCGCCCGTCTCACGGCCTCCACTTCGCCGGAAAATGCATTAGGATCGAATCGGAGGCCTCACCTTTCATGTCCCTTGCCCGCGATGTCACCACGGTCGGCACCGCGACGCTGATTTCGCGCCTGCTCGGCTTTTTCCGCGACGTCGGCATCGCGGCGGTGCTGGGCGCCGGAGTCCTGTCCGACGCCTATTTCGCGGCGCTGCAGATCCCCAACCTGTTTCGCCGGCTGCTGGCCGAGGGCGCGCTCAATTCCGCCTTCGTGCCCATGTGGCTGCGCATCCGCGAGAAGCGCGGCATGCGGGGCACGCGCGGCTTCGCCGAGAGGGTGCTGGGCACCATGCTGGTGGGGCTCGGCATCATCGCGATCCTCTGCGTCGTCTTCGCGCCGACGGTGGTGCAACTTCTCGCCCCGGGCTTCCGGCCTGGCGGCGACCGCTACGACTTCGCCGTCGATTTCGTGCGGCTCTCCGTTCCCTATATCGCGATCGCCGGTCCGGTCGCGGTCGCGGCCTCGATCCTCAACGCGGAAGGCCGGGTGGGCGCGGCCGCCTTCGCGCTCGTCGTCTTCAATGGCGTGTTCGTCGTGGCGGTGATGCTGGTCATCGGGCTCGGCGGCAAGGCATCGTTTTTCGCCGGCGCGGCGCTTTCGGTGGCGATCGTGGCTGCCGGCCTTGCCCAGCTGGTTCTGGTCGGTGCCGCGCTGATGCGGCTGGACGTCCGGCCGCGCCGCTTCTCCCCGCGCCTGTCCCCCGAGGTCCGTTACTTCTTCTCCAAGGCCATCCCCGGCGTCGTTGCGGGCGGAATCCCGCAATTGAAGCTGATGGCGGGCGCGATGGTCGCCTCGTCGTCGCAAGCGGCCGTGTCGTGGCTCTATTACGCCAACCGGCTCTACGAGCTGCCGCTCGGCGTGGTCTCGATCGCCATCGCATCGGTCATCGTGCCGGTCATCGCCGCGAGCGTGCGCGCCGGACGCGCGGACGCGATCGCGTCCGCACAATCGCGCGCCTTCGAGATCGCGCTCGCCCTCGCGTTGCCCTCCGCGGCGGCATTCGCCGTGCTGGCCGAGCCGATCGCCGGCGGCCTGTTCGAGCGCGGCGCGTTCGGGGCCCACGATACCGCGATGGTGGCGGCCGCGCTGGCCGCGATTTCGGCCGGCCTGCCGGGCCACGTGCTCGAAAAGGTTCTCGGCGCCGTCTCCTTCGCGCATGAGGACACGCGCACCCCGATGATCACCGCGCTCTGCGGCCTCACGGCCGCGACCGTCGGCGCCCTCCTCCTGTTTCCCCGGCACGGCCATGTCGGGGTCGCGGCCGCCATCGCGTTTTCGGGATGGGTGGGCGCCACGACGCTCGCGGTCGTGCTGTGGCGGCGCGGCTGGCTCGAGATCGATCGCGCGGCGAAACGGCGGCTGCCGCGAATCGTGCTGGCGACCCTCGTCATGGCGCTCGCCATCATGGGCGGGAACTACCTGATGGGCTCCGTTCTCGACATGACCGGCAGCGCGCTCGCCCGCATCGTCACGCTCGTGGTGCTGGTCGCGGTCGGGCTCGGCGTCTATCTGGCGGCGATCCGGGTCCTTGGAATCGCGCGATTTGACGAATTGCGCGCCGACCTGCGTCGCCGCTTTTAGCGTCGCGCGCCGGCAACGCTCGGTCTACGCCCCTTGCGCCGCGCGGGGCCGCCGTGGCATGGGTCGCCGCGATCAGTGATGGAGCCGACGTGATGGCGTTCAAGGAACGGGTCTTTTCCGGGGTTCAGCCGACCGGAAACCTGCATCTCGGGAATTATCTCGGCGCCATCACCAAATTCGTCGCGCTGCAGGAACGTTATGACTGCATCTATTGCGTGGTCGACATGCACGCCATCACGGTGTGGCAGGAACCGGCCGAGCTCAAGCGCAACATCCGCGAGGTCACGGCGGCCTTCATCGCCTGCGGCATCGATCCCAAGCGGCATATCGTGTTCAACCAGAGCCAGGTCGCCGCGCATGCCGAGCTGGCGTGGGTCTTCAACTGCGTGGCGCGGCTCGGCTGGCTCAACCGCATGACCCAGTTCAAGGAAAAGGCCGGCAAGGACCGCGAGAACGCCTCGGTCGGCCTCTATGCCTACCCGACCCTGATGGCGGCGGACATCCTGGTCTACCGCGCGACCCACGTTCCGGTCGGCGAGGACCAGAAGCAGCACCTCGAGCTCAGCCGCGACATCGCGCAGAAATTCAACAACGATTTTGCCGCCTCGATCGATACGCTCGGACTGGGCCCGGCCTTTTTCCCGCTGCCGGAGCCGCTGATCCAGGGACCGGCGACGCGGGTGATGTCGTTGCGCGACGGTGCGAAGAAAATGTCGAAATCAGACGCCTCGGACTATTCGCGCATCAATCTGACCGACGACGCCGACACGATCGCGCAAAAGATCCGCAAGGCGAAGACCGATCCCGACCCGCTGCCGCACGAAGCGAAAGGCCTGGAAAACCGCCCCGAGGCCGACAACCTGGTGGGCATCTTCGCGGCGCTGGCGAACCGGACCCATGCGGAGGTCCTGCAGGAATTCGGCGGCGCGCAGTTCTCGAGCTTCAAGGCGGCGCTGGTCGATCTCGCGGTCGCCCGGCTCGGACCGATCGGGGCCGACATGAAGCGCCTGGTGCAGGATCCGGCCCATATCGATGCGGTGCTGGCCGACGGCGCCGAGCGGGCGCGCGCCATCGCGGCCGAGACAATGAACGCCGTCAAGGACATCGTCGGCTTCGTCCGGAGCTGAACCGGTGGCTCCATCCGGATGCTCCGCATGGTCGACCGGCACCGGCTTGTGCAGGAATGCCACGCCATGGCACCATTCCGGCCGGGCCTGAGCGCCCGTTCACGGGCCGCGGCCCCCGAGATGACCGATGAGCCGTAGGCGGCGAAGCTACGAGGCCGGCCACAAGCCGAAGTTTCTCGTTATCATCGACGATACGACCGAGTGCGACCGCGCGCTTTATTTCGCCAGTCGCCGGGCCGCGCGCGTCGGCGTCAGCGTCATCATGTTGCGGGTGATCGATACCCACGACCGCAACCAACAATGGCTCGGGGTCGCCGACATCATGCGGGCC
>DATBBS010000395.1:0-4269 GCA_036270895.1 Xanthobacteraceae bacterium | reverse complement strand
CGCCTACAAGGCGATCAACACCGCCGACAGTATGATCGGCCATCTGTCGCCGCGCCATGCCGCCTTCGGCTGGGCGGCGGCGCGGCTCGACGACCTCGTCAACCTGCCGGCCGCGCGCCTCGCCGCGCTGCTGATCGTCGCAGCCGCGTTGCCGGACCGCGCGGCGGCCGCGTGGCGCGCGGTCCGCCGCGACGCCCCGCGCCACCGCTCGCCCAATGCGGGTTATCCCGAGGCCGCGATGGCGGGCGCGCTCGGGCTGGCGCTGGGAGGTCCGCGCCGCTACGGCGGCGTGCCGGTCGACGACGCCCTCATGGGCGACGGCCGCCGCGCCGCCGCCGCGGCCGACATCCGCGCCGCGCTCGCGCTCTATCGGCGGGCGGATGCGATGCTGATCGGGTTGGTGGCGGTGGTAGCGCTGACCCTGCAGATTTTTCTGCCGTAAGGGAGCCTCATGCATGCGCGCTCCCTCCCCCGCGTGCGGGGGAGGGGCGCGAGAGCCGTCGCGACATCACCGCGCCAACTTCAGCAGCCGGTCAAGATCGATGTGCTTTTCCAAGTGCGCCGCCAGACGGTCGAGCGTGTCCTCCACCAGCGCATCATACGAAATGCTCGATGCGCCCGCCCCGAGCCGCTCCAGCCATGCGCCGCGCTGGCGATCGTCGGCGAACAGGCCGTGGATATAGGTCCCCATCACCCGCCCGTCCGGCGACACCGCGCCCTCGGGCGACCCGTCGGCGAGGTGCGCAAAGGGACGCGTGCGATCGGGACCGTCGGTCGTCCCCGTATGCATCTCGTAGCCCGCGAAGGACGCGCCGTCCCGGGTGGTGCCGTGCGCGTGGGTCAGCCGCTTGTCGCCCGACAGCACGGTCGCGACATCGAGTAGACCGAGCCCCTCCGCGGTGCCGGGCGCGCCTTCCTGGCCGTACGGATCCGCGATCGTGCGGCCGAGCATCTGATAACCGCCGCACAGGCCCAGCACGGCGCCGCCGCGGCGCAGATGGGCCGCGATGTCGACCGCGAAGCCGGCGGCGCGCAACGCCGCCATGTCGGCGATGGTCGCCTTCGAGCCCGGCAGGATCACGAGATCGGCGTCCCCCGGCACCGCGGCGCCCGGCTTGAGTCGCACGAGATCGACGCCGGGCTCGGCCTCGAGCGGGTCGAGATCATCGAAATTGGCGATGTGCGGAAGGATCAATGCCGCCACACGGGCGCGCGCGTCGCGCTTTGGCGGCCGCGCATGATCGAGCGCCAGGGCGTCCTCGGCGGGCAGCAGGCGCGCGTCGGGAAAGAACGGCACGAGGCCGAGCGCCTCCCAGCCGGTGGCGCGCGCGATCCGCGCCATGCCGTCCGCAAACAGCGCGGGATCGCCGTGAAACTTGTTGACCAGAAAGCCGCGGATCAGCGCCGCATCGGCGGGATCGATCACCGCGCCGGTGCCGACCAGGCTCGCGATCACGCCGCCGCGGTCGATGTCGCCGATGAGCACGACCGGGACGCCGGCGGCGCATCCGAACCCCATATTGGCGATGTCGTTCCGCCGCAGGTTCACTTCCGAGGCACTGCCGGCGCCTTCGACCAGCACGAGATCGCACGCCGCTTTGGTGCGCGCGAAGCTGTCGAGCACGAAGCGCATCAGGTCGCCTTTCATGGCCTGGTAGGCGGCGGCCTGCGCGGTCGCAAACACCTTGCCCTGCACCACGACCTGCGACCCGGTCTCGCTCTGCGGCTTGAGCAGCACCGGATTCATGTGAATGCTGGGAGAAACGCGCGCCGCACGCGCCTGCAGCGCCTGGGCGCGGCCGATCTCGCCGCCGTCCGGCGTCACCGCCGCATTGTTCGACATGTTCTGCGGCTTGAACGGCCGTACCCGCATGTTGCGGTTGGCGAAGGCGCGCGCCAGGCCGGCCACGATCAGCGACTTGCCGACGTCGGAGCCCGTGCCCTGGAACATGAGCGCGCGGGCCGGCACCGTCAAAACTCGATGCCCGCCTGCGCCTTCACGCCGGCGGCGAAATGATGCTTCACCAGCGTCATCTCGGTGACGAGATCGGCGGCGGCGACGAGCTCCGGCTTGGCGTTGCGGCCGGTCACCACCACATGCAGCCCCGCCCGGCGTCCGGCGAGCGCCGCCACCACGGCGGCGAGGTCCAGGTAGTCGTAGCGCAGCGCGATGTTGAGCTCGTCGAGGATCACGAGCGAAAAGCTTTCGTCTGCCATCAGCTCGAGCGCCTTGCCCCAGGCGCGCTCGGCCGCCGCGATGTCGCGCGCGAGATCCTGGGTCTCCCAGGTGAAGCCCTCACCCATGGTGTGCCACGCGACCTGATCGCCGAAACTCACGAGCGCGTCGCGCTCGGCGGAATGCCAGGCGCCTTTGATGAACTGCACCACGCCGATCCGATGGCCGCGCCCGAGCATGCGCAGCGCGAGCCCGAAGGCGGCCGTTGATTTTCCCTTGCCGGGGCCGGTATGCACGATCAGCAGCCCTTTCTCGACCGTCTTGCCGGCAACCTCGGAATCCTGCACGGCCTTGCGCTTCGCCATCTTGGCGCGGTGGCGCGCGGCGGCGGTATCATCCACGGGCTTGGTCATGCGTTTCCTTTTACGACGAGCGGCAGGCCGGCGACCATCAGCACGACGCGATCGGCGCGCGCCGCGACCCGCTGGTTGAGCCGGCCCTGCGCGTCGCGGAAGCGGCGCGCCAGGGCATTGTCGGGCACGATGCCGGCACCGACCTCGTTGGAGACCAGCACGACCGGCGTCGCGGCGCGTGCCAGCACGCCGCCGAGCCGCTCGGTCTCGGCATCGATGTCGGCGCCGGCCAGCATGAGATTGGACAACCACAGCGTCAGGCAATCGACCAGCACGGCGGCGCCGGCCGGCATTTCCGCCAGCGCGCCCGCGACGTCGCGCGGCGCCTCGATCGAGCGCCAGTCCGAGCCGCGGCGGGCGCGGTGCTCGGCGATGCGCGCCAGCATCTCGTCGTCGAGCGGTTCGGCCGTCGCCACATAGAACCAGGGTGGCGGAAGAGCCGTCACGATCGATTCCGCGTAGCGGCTTTTGCCCGAGCGCGCGCCGCCGAGCACCAAGGTCAGACGTGCATCGGGGTTCGCCACCACAAGGCCTCTTTGTCCTGCGGTGCGACATTGTCATTGCGGGCCGCGCGATGCAATCTTGCGGCAGGCGCCAGCGCATCGTTGCATGGCTGCGCGCCAAGACAACGAGCAATCCCAGCCCAAAAAGCCGGTGCTATCTCCGCCCGGCGTCCAGGACCGCCTGCAAGTCGACCACCTCGCCCCGTTGATACAGGTCACGCAGTCGTTCAAGCGCCATGGCCATCCTGGCGATCTCATCGCCGAGCGTGCGCGGGAAATCAGGCCCGTCCGGCAGCCGCCACGGCCCCTTGATGACTTCGCCCATCATCCCCTCCCCCGAACCCTGGAATACCGCATCAATGACTGATTCGCGGCGATGTTGCAGCAGCCAAGCACGACCGCCGCGGGAAGCCGCCTCCCCGGCGCCCGCGCATTGACAAACCCGCCTGCGGCCCCTCTATTGCGTCGCATCGACGGTCTCTTCCGCGTGAAGAGCGAACAGGGAATGCGGTGCGGAACGCGAGTTCCCAGGCCGCAGCTGCCCCCGCAACTGTAAGCGGCGAGCCCGAGCCACAGAGCCACTGGGTCGTTCCCGGGAAGGCGGTGACGGGCAACGACCCGCGAGCCAGGAGACCTGCCGTCGATACGATTGTTGGCCCGGGCGGGGTGCCTCGGACGAGATCGATCGGCATCAGGCACCCAGGCGGAGCTTTGCGCGCGCGCCGGCTCCGCGCGGAGCGTTACGGGTGGCCTTGACCGACCGGACAGATCGAACAAGCGAAACAGGCGCCGACGTGGCCGCCGATGAGGCGCAGCCCGGCGCCGCCACCATCTATGTCTGCATCACCTGCCGCAAAGCCGGCGAGCCCGACACCGAGCCGCGCCCGGGCGCGCTGCTGGCCGAAGCGACGGCGAGCGCCGCGCAAGGCAGCGGCGTCGCGGTCCGGCGTGTGCGCTGTCTCGCCAATTGCACGCGTGGTCCGAGCGTCGCCATGCGAGCCAACGGCTCGTGGACCTATCTTTTCGGCGGGCTCGATATCGGCGGCGCGGCCGCGCTGGTCGAGGGCGCGCGCCTGCTCGCCGGCGCCGCCGACGGCATCATGCCATGGCGCGGCCGGCCCGAGCCGCTGAAGCGCGGCCTCATCGCCCGCGTGCCGCCGCTCGACTTCCAGGAGGA
>DATBBS010000394.1:0-2568 GCA_036270895.1 Xanthobacteraceae bacterium | reverse complement strand
ACGAAGCGCCGCCAATGCAACGCGCGCCAGCCGTTGGCGGTGATCTGCAGGATCGAGAACAGCACCATGGCGGTGGCGACATCGAAATAGACGAGCAGCACACCGAGCAGAATCATTCCTCCGGCCATGCCGAAGGTGCCGGAGATGAAACTCGACAGCAGGATGGTGACGCCGATGACGGCGAGACTGGTGAAAGGCATCTACGCCGAGCGCGCGAGCGCGCCGTCGATCATGTCGATGGTGTTGTTGACCCCATAGACCGCCACGAAGGAGCCGAAGCGCGGGCCCTTCTGCTGGCCGAGCAGCACCTGGTAGAGCATGTTGAACCATTCGATCGACACGCCCGGCTTGCCGTCGCGGGGGGCTTTCCCCTTGCCCGACGTGTCGAGAAACGGCTCGCGCCGGCCGATCTCGTAGATCACGTCTTGGATTTGCTCGGCGGTGGCGTCGGCCGCAAGCTGCGCCAGCGCGTCGCGCAGGTCGGTGAGCGCCGCGCGCTCGGCCGGGCCCGGCTCGCGGAATTTTTTCGCCGGCAGCACGAAGTCGCGGAAATAATGGATCGCGTAGTCGACCATGTGGCGCAGCCGCGGATGCGATTGCGGCGTGACACCCGGCCAGTAGCGGCCGATGAAACCCCACAGCGTCTCGGCATTCTCCGCGTTCGACGCCGAGACGAGGTTGAGCAGCATCGTGAAGGAGATCGGCGCCTCCGGCTTGGGCGGCTCGCCCGCATGGATGTGCCAGACCGGATTGCTCAGCCGCTGCTTTCCGTCCTGGCGCCCATAGGCGTCGAGATACTGCTGGTACTCGTCGACATGGCGCGGGATCACGTCGAAATAAAGCCGCTTGGCCGATTTGGGCTCGCGGTACATGAACAGCGACAGGCTTTCGGGGCTGGCGTAGCGCAGCCATTCGTCGATGGTGAGGCCGTTGCCTTTCGACTTGGAGATCTTCTGGCCCTTGTCGTCGAGAAAGAGCTCGTAGTTGAAGCCTTCCGGCGGCGCACCGCCGAGCGCCTTGCAGATCTCGCCCGACAGCTTGACCGAATCGATCAGGTCCTTGCCGGCCATCTCGTAGTCGATGCCGAGCGCGACCCAGCGCATCGCCCAGTCCGGCTTCCATTGCAGCTTGCACCGCCCGCCCGTCACCGGCGTGGCGACGCGCTCGCCGGTGTCGGGGTCGTCATAGGTGATGGTGCCGGCCTGCGCGTCATGCGCGACGATCGGCACCTGCAGCACCACGCCCGTGCGCGGCGAGATCGGCAGGAACGGCGAATAGGTCTGCGCCCGCTCCTCGCGCAGCGACGGCAGCATGATCGCCATCACCTGGTCGAAGCGCGCCAGCACGGTCATCAGCGCGGCGTCGAAGCGGCCCGACGTGTAGCAGTCGGTCGACGACAGGAACTCGTAGTCGAACCCGAAGGTGTCCAGGAAGGCGCGCAGGCGCGCATTGTTGTGCGCGCCGAAGCTCGGATGGGTCCCGAACGGGTCGGGCACCTGGGTCAGCGGCTTGCCGAGGTGGCGCGCCAGCAGGTCCTTGTTGGGCACGTTGTCGGGCACCTTGCGCAACCCGTCCATATCGTCCGAGAAGGCGATCAGCCGCGTCTTCACCTTGTCGTCGGTGAGCACCCGGAAGGCGTGCCGCACCATGGTGGTGCGCGCGACCTCGCCGAAGGTGCCGATATGCGGCAGGCCGGAGGGGCCGTAGCCGGTCTCGAAGATCACCTCGGGCTTGGGATTGCGCTTGAGCCGGGCCACGATCTTGCGCGCCTCCTCGAACGGCCAGGCGTTGGATTGCTCGGCGAGTTCGCGCAACGAGGGGGCGGATGGTGCGGCGTCCGTGGACATCTGGTTCTCCGGGCGCGGACAGTAGGGAGCATGAATTGCGGCGTCAACGCGCGGCTCGCCCGTCCGCCCGCCTGCGCGCCGGGCCGCGGCTTAGGCGAGCGCCCCCTACGTCTCAAATCGGATTGATCGGAAAATACCGTAGCCAGAGATCGGTGAAGCGGCCCTTTTCCCACAGCCGGAAGAGCGCCCAGTTGATCGCCATCCGCAGCGTGTCGTTGCCGCGCTTGACCGCGACCCCGATGCCTTCGCCGAAATAGCGGCTCTCGACGAAAGGGCCGCCGGCGAATTCGCAGCACCCGGCCGAGTCCGTGCCATTGAGCCAGAAGGCGAGGCTGTATCCGTCGCCGAACAACAGGTCGACCTCGCGCCGGCGCAGCGCCTCGCGGGCCGCCTCGGCGGTGCGATAGGGCCGCAGCTCGGCCTCTGTGAACAGGGCGCGCAAATATTGCTCCTGGGCGGTCCCGGCCACCACCGCGACCTTCTTGCCCTCGATGCGCTCCGGCGTCACATCGTCCATCCGGGTTTCGTGGCGGACCACGAAGCGCGCCACCGGGCGATAATAGGGGTCGCTGAAGTCGGCGCGCTTGCGCGAGTCGGGCGTGACCGAGATCGACGCGATGGCGGCGTCGCCCCGGTTGTCGTTGAGGGCGTCGAACAGGGTATCGAAGCGGCGCATCTGCACCGTGCAGGTGACGTGCAGCTCCTCGCAGATCATGCGCGC
>DATBBS010000393.1:0-8650 GCA_036270895.1 Xanthobacteraceae bacterium | reverse complement strand
GGGCGCCTCGATCGCCTTGCAGAAGCGCTCCCAGATCTTCTGCCCGGTCGACGCGATGTTGATATAGCCGTCGGCGGTCTTGAACACGCCGGTCGGAATGCTGGTCGGATGATTGTTGCCGGCCTGCTTGGCGACCTCGCCCTTGACCAGATAGCGGGCGGCCTGGAAATCCAGCATGAAGATCTGCGCCTGCAGCAGCGACGTCTCGATGTGCTGGCCCTTGCCCGACTTCTCGCGCTCCAGCAGCGCGGTGAGGATCCCCATGGCGCAGAACAGCCCGGCCGTCAGGTCGGCGATTGGGATGCCGACCCGCACCGGCCCCTGGCCGGGCAGGCCGGTGATCGACATCAGCCCGCCCATGCCCTGGGCGATCTGGTCAAAGCCCGGCCGCGTCGCATAGGGCCCATCCTGGCCGAAACCCGAGATGCTGCCATAGACGATGCGCGGATTGATCTTGCGCAGGTCCTTGTAGTCGATGCCGAGCCGCTTCTTCACGTCGGGGCGGAAATTCTCCACCACGACGTCTGCCTTCTTCACCAGCCGCCGGAACACCGCGAGGCCTTCGGGCGCCTTCAGGTTGAGGGTGATGCTGCGCTTGTTGCGGTGCAGGTTCTGGAAATCCGACCCCTCGCGCGGCCCGCCCGGCGGCTCGCCGCTCTCGAGCTGCGGCGGCGACTCGATCTTGATGACGTTGGCGCCCCAGTCGGCGAGTTGGCGCACGCAGGTCGGCCCCGAGCGGACCCGGGTGAGATCGAGGACGGTAAAACGAGAAAGGGCCTTCGAGGCCCTGGGAATCGGCATTTCGGGCGTCTCCCACGCGGCGTTTTCCGGACGGCGCCTGCCCCCGGACGGTTCCCGGTTGGATACCGGTTTGGGGTGGAAAAGACCAGCACCCGGGGGACGCAGGGGCGCACGACATTTGGCGACATCGCCGCGCCCGTGCGGCGGGACGGCCATCCTCAAAAGGGCTTCCGAAGCGACGCGGAATCGTGATGATGAGGACCGATCTGCCGCCCCAATGACGAGACCACCATGACGAAAGAGCTCGCTTCATCCGGAAAGCTCCGGGTCGGCGTCGTCGCCGCGCCCGCCATGTCGGCCTTTTTCGTGACCCGGAATGCGGCCGGCCAGCCGCGCGGTGTCACGGTCGAGCTCGGGACCGCGCTCGCCACCAGGCTCGGGGTGCCGGTCGAGTTCCTGGTGGCGCCCAACTCGGGCGAGGTGACCGACGCGCTCTGCACGGGCACGATCGACGTCACCTTCATGCCGGTCGACGAGGAGCGCAAGCAGCGGGTGGAATTCGGCCCAGCCTATTTCGTGGTCGAGAGCACTTATCTGGTGACCGCGGGATCGGGAATCACGACGCTGGCCGAGGTCGACAGGCGCGGGGTGCGGGTGGTCGGCATCGCCAATACGACGACCATCCGCAGCGCCGCGCGGTCGCTCAAGAATACCACCATCGTGGCGGCGTGCTCGGTCGACGAAGCGGTCGACATGCTGCGCGCCGGCCAGTCGGACGCTTTTGCGCTCTCGCACGACTCGCTGCCGCCCTTCGCCGCCGGTCTGCCGGGCTCGCGCATCCTGGCCGGCGGCTTCCAGCACACCGTCATCGCGATCGCGGTACCAAAAAACCGCCCGCAGGCGCTCGCCGCCGCGACGGCCTTCATGGAGGACGCCAAGGCGTCGGGCCTGGTGCGGCGCGCGCTCGACGCTGCCGGTTTCAAGGACGCCACGGTGGCGCCACCTGCGCCGTAGGCTTGCGCGGCCCGGGTTTTGCGAGTCAAGGAAGTGCGCCACCATAGGGCGGCGCGCGACGTGCTAGCATACCGGCCTCCATGGAGACGCCCCCATGAGCGATCGAAGACCCCCGCCCCGCCCGGCAAGCTACGACAAGAAGGTCGGCCTCGTGCTGCAGGGCGGCGGCGCGCTCGGCAGCTATCAGGCGGGCGTCTATGAGGCGTTGGCGACCTCGCAATATCAGCCCGGCTGGGTGGCGGGCATCTCGATCGGGGCGATCAATGCGGCGCTCATCGCCGGCAATGCGCCCGGCCGGCGGGTCGAACGGCTGCGCGCCTTCTGGGACGAGATCACGGCCCCGACCAGCCTGTGGCCGGCGGCGCCCGGCGGGCCGCTCGCGGACTGGCGGCAAAAGACGAGCGCGCTGACGTCGGTGCTGTTCGGCCAGCCCGGCTTCTTCGCGCCGCGCGGCCCGCAGGACTGGTTCTCGCCCGAGCGGCCGCTGAGCTATTACGACACGTCCGCGCTCAGGGCCACGCTGGAACGGCTGGTCGATTTCGACCGCATCAACGACACCCGCGAGATCCGGTTGAGCGTCGGCGCCGTCAACGTGCAGACCGGGCACTTCGCCTATTTCGACAGCGAGAAGATCGCGATCCGCCCCGAGCACGTGATGGCGAGCGGCGCGCTGCCGCCGGGATTCCCGCCGGTCGAGATCGACGGCGAGCTTTATTGGGACGGCGGACTCTTTTCCAACACGCCGCTGCAATACATGGTGGACTATAATCCACGCCGCAGCCGGCTGATCTTCCAGGTCGACGTCTTCCAGGCATTCGGTTGCCTGCCGACCGACCTCGACGGGGTCAACGAGCGCGACAAGGACATCCGCTATTCGAGCCGCACGCGGGTCGTCACCGATACCCTGCGTGAAAGGCACAATGTGCGCCACGACATCAACGAGCTGCACAAGATATTGCCGCCCGAGATCGCCAATACCCCGCAGGCGCGGCGGCTCTACGAGCACGGCTGCGTCACCGAGATGGATCTCGCCCAGTTGATCTACCGCCCGATGGCGCCGCAGGGCGCCTCGAAGGATTTCGAATTCAGCCGCGCCACCATGGAGGCGCGCTGGCAGGCCGGGCTCAGTGATGCGCGCACCACCTTGCTGGCCTCGCCCTGGCTCGCCCCGGTATCGAAGGACCTCGGGGTGCGGATATTCGACGTGATGCACGACATCCTGGTGCGGCATCACGCGCCGGCACCCGACGCGCGTGTCATCCCGATGTCGGCAGCCCGCGCACGACCAGCCGGTTGAGCCGCGCCGCGAAGGCGGCCGGATCGCCCGGGACCTCGCCGTCGAGAATTTGCGCCTGATCGAACAGCAGGGCCGCGAGATCGCTTACGTCCTCCGCGCGCGCCTCCTTCCTGGCACCCGCGAGCGCGCGCACCACCGGGTGGCGCATGTTGAGCTCGAGGATCGGCTTGGTGCCGGCCCCGCGGCTCTGACGCGCGAGCAGGCGCTCGAGCTCGCGATCGGGTCCCTGCCCGCCCGCCACCAGGCAGGCGGCGCTGTCGGTGAGCCGCTGCGAGGCGCGCACGTCCGAGACGCGCTCGCCGAGCGCGCTCTTGACCGCCGCGACGACGGCCGCGTTGTCGACGGCGTCGGACGCCGCGGCGTCTGCGCCGGCCGCCGGGTCGAGTCGCGGCACGAGACCGAAATCGACCTCGCCCTGGCTCAGCGACTTCAGCGGCTTGCCCTCGAAATCGAGCGGCAGCGCGGTCCAGAAGGAATCGACCGGATCGGCCAGCAGCAGCACCTCGATGCCGCGCGCGCGCGCCGCCTCGAGCTTCGGATTCTGTTTCAGGCGCTCCAGGCTTTCGCCCGCCAGATAATAGATCTCGGTCTGGTTGGGCTTGAGATCGGCGACATATTGCTTGAGCGAGCGCAACGTGCCGGTCGTGGTGGTGAAGCGGGCGAGCCCGAGCAGCGCGTCGCGCCGCTCGTGGTCCTCGTAGAGCCCTTCCTTGATGACCGCGCCGAAGGCCTCCCAGATCTTGCCGAAGCTTTCGGGTTCCTTGGCGGCGAGACTCTCCAGCTCGGTGATGACGCGGCCGGTGAGCGCCTTTCGCATCAGCGCGACCTGCGGATTGTTCTGCAGCATCTCGCGCGAGATGTTGAGCGGCAGATCCTCGCTGTCGACCACGCCGCGCATGAAGCGCAGCCAGGACGGCAGCAGCGCCGCATCATCGGTGATGTAGACGCGGCGCACATAGAGCTTCACGTGGCCCTTGCGCGCGGGATCGAACAGGTCGAAGGGCGCGCGCGAGGGCGCGAACAGCAGCACCGCATAGGCCTGGCGGCCCTCGGCGCGGTAGTGCAGCGTCATGGCGGGCTCGTCGAAGGCGCCCGCGATCGACTGATAGGCTTGGCGGTAGTCCTCCGCCTTGACCTCGGATTTCGCGCGCTGCCAGAGCGCGCTCGCGCTGTTGATCTGGCGCGCTTCGGCTTTGGCGCCTTCGGGGGCCTCGGCCCCTTCAGGGTCCTCCGCGCCCTCGGGCGCGAGCTCGATCGGAAACAGGATGTGGTCCGAATAGGTCCGCACGATCCGCTCGATCTCGTGCGGCTCGAGATAACGCTTGCTGTCGGGCTTGAGGTGCAGCACCACCTCGGTGCCGCGCGGCACGCGCGCCGCCTGCGCGAGGCTCGCCGCCCGGATGTCGAAGCCGGCGCCGCCGTCGGACGCCCATACCCAGGTCTCGGGCGAGCCGGCGCGGGTGCTCGTCACCTCGATGCGGTCGGCCACCATGAAGGCCGAGTAGAAGCCGACCCCGAACTGGCCTATCAGCCCGCTGCCGTCCTTCGTTCCATCCTTGGTGTCTTCTTTCTTCGCCTCGGCGAGCCGGCTCATGAAGGCGCGTGTCCCCGAGCGCGCCACCGTGCCGAGATTGTCGATGAGCTCCTGGCGGTCCATGCCGATGCCGTTGTCGGCGATCGTGAGCGTGCCGGCCGCCGCGTCGGGACGGATGCGCACCGCGAGCTTGCTGTCGTCCAAGAGGGCGGGCTGCGCGATCGCGTCATAGCGCAGCCGGTCGCAGGCGTCGGACGCGTTGGAGATGAGCTCGCGCAGGAAGATGTCGGTCTCGGAATAGACCGAGTGCACCATGAGGCGCAAAAGCTCGGCCACCTCGGCCTGGAAGGGGTGGGTGTGGGCAGCGGTTTGGGTATCGGTATCGGCGGTCATCCGGCAGGCTCGCTGAAACTTGGTGGGGAACGCGCCGAATATGTTGCACGCCGCGCGCGCGTTCAAGCGCGCGCGGCGGCATCGGGGCACACGTCCCTTGACGGCGGCCTGCCCGCAATGTCATCGCGTCACCGCCGGGCTCGCCGGCGCTGAAGGAAACCCGATGGCCCCCCAGAAGACTGAAGCCGGCACCGAGCCCGCGCGCGTCACCGCGGCAGCGCTGAAAGCCTATATTGCGCGCGCCTTCGCGGCGGTCGGCATTCCGCCCGGCGACGCCACTGTCCTCGCCGACCTCATCACCGAGGCCGATCTGCGCGGCTCCGACACCCATGGGGTGTTCCGCATGCCGCAATACTGCAAGCGCATCAAGGCGGGCGGCGTCAATCCGCGCCCCGCCATGCGGGTCGTCGAGGAGCGGCCCTCCACCGCGCTGGTCGACGGCGACAACGGCATGGGCCATCTGGCCATGAAGCTCGCCACCGAGACCGCGATCGCCAAGGCCAAACAGACCGGCATCGGCTGGGTCGGGGCGCGCATGAGCAATCACGCCGGGCCGGCCGCGCTCTACGCCATGATGCCGCTCGCCCATGACATGATCGGGCTTTATTTCGCGGTCGGCAGCAACAATCACCTGCCGCCCTGGGGCGGGATCGAGTCGCTGCTCGGCACCAACCCGGTCGCAGTGGCGGTGCCCGCCATGGACGAGCCGCCCGTGGTGATGGACATGTCGCCGACGGTCGCCGCCTACGGCAAGGTGCGCCTGAAGGCGTCGCGCGGCGAGGAGATGCCGGTGGGCTGGATGATCGACCGGCAGGGCCAGCCGCTGACCGACCCGAAGCGCGCCGACGAGGGCTCGCTGCTGCCGATCGGCGCCTACAAGGGCTATGCGCTCTCCTTGATCATCGGGCTGTTGGCCGGGCCGCTCAACCGCGCCGCCATCGGCCGCGACATCGTCGACTTCGTGAAGCATCCGGAGGCCGCCACCAATACCGGACAGTCGGTGGTGGCGTTGTCGGTCGAGGCCTTCGGGCCGGTCGCCGAGTTCAAGCGCAACGTCGACACCATGATGCGGGCGATCCGCGAGTCCCCGCGCCTGCCCGGCGTCGAGCGCATCTGGCTGCCGGGCGAGCAGAGCCACACCAAGCGGCTCGACCGCGCGAGGAACGGAATCCCGATCCCGCCGCCGCTGCGCAAGAGCCTCGACGAGCTCGCGCGCGAGCTGAAGATCGAACCGCTTTAACCACGGGCATCATTGCCCGCGAAAGCGGGCAATCCAGTACACCGGACGCCGGCGATTACTGGATGCCCCGCTTTCGCGGGGCATGACAGCGTCGGGGGCGACAGGTTGCTCACCCCTGCCCGTTGGCGGCGGGCGGGTCGACCCAGCCGACGTTGCCGTCGCCGCGGCGGTAGACGATGTTGACGCGGCCGTTCACGCAGTGACGGAACACCACGACGGGCGCGCCCGTCATGTCGAGCTCGAGCACGGCCTCGCTCACCGACAATCGCTCCAGCAGGGTCGTCGATTCGGCGATGATGACCGGACTGAACGCCGCCACCTCCTCCTCGGTCTCGTGGTCGGGCGCCGCGATGACGTAGCTCTGGGCGTCGGGCTCGTTCGCCGAGGCGTCGGTGCGGGCGGTGGCGCGGCCCTTCAGCCGGCGCTTGTAGCGGCGCAGGCGCTTCTCGATGCGCAACGCGGCCTGATCGGCGCTCGCATAGGCGTCCGCCGCCATGCCGTCGGTATGCAACGTGATCCCGGAATCGAGGTGGACGTCGCATTCGGTGCGGAAGCCGAAGCCTTCCTTGCCCACCGTCACGTGGCCCGAATAGCCGCCGTCGAAATACTTCGCCATGGCCTCGGCGACGCGCGCATTCATGCGGTTGCGCAAGGCCTCGCCGATGTCGAGATTGCGACCCGATACACGAAACGGCATGGGCGCCTCCGTGGGCCGGTGCTGCCGGCGAATTTTCTCCCTACCGGGAGATATGGTCGCCCCGGCTCCCTATCAACAACAAGTGGCCGCGCGCCGGGGTTCCATGGTCGCATGTTGGCGACCCGGCACCCGTTCGCCCAGGGCGTGATCGGGTCGGTTTGAGCCGCGCGCGCTCCGCCATGCCCGGCCATGACGGAATCCGTGATTCAATCCGGAACGACAACGCGCTAATCCGCCCCGATCGTGGTCTGCTTCTCGCGCCGGCGTTGGACCGACGACGGGATCTTCATCGCCTCGCGATATTTCGCCACGGTGCGGCGCGCGATGTCGATGCCGGCGGCGCGCAGCTTTTCCACGATGGTGTCGTCGGACAAAACGTCGCCGGTCGGCTCCGCGTCGATCAGCTGCTTGATGCGGTGGCGCACGGCCTCGGCCGAATGCGCCTCCCCGCCGACCGCGGAGGCGATCGACGAGGTGAAGAAATATTTCAGCTCGAAGATGCCGCGGCTGGTCGCCATGTATTTGTTGGCGGTGACGCGCGAGACCGTCGACTCGTGCATGCCGATCGCGTCCGCCACCGTCTTCAGATTGAGCGGCCGCAGGTGCTGGACGCCGTGGGCGAAGAAGCCGTCCTGCTGGCGCACGATCTCGGTCGAGACCTTGAGGATGGTCTTGGCGCGCTGATCGAGCGCGCGCACCAGCCAGGTCGCGGTCTGCAGGCATTCGTTGAGATAGGATTTTTCTGTGTCGCTCTTGGCGGTTTTCGCCACCACCGCGTAATAGGTCTGGTCCACCAGGACTTTCGGCAGCGTATCGGCGTTGAGCTCGACCGCGTAGGTGCCGCCCGACGAGAGGCGCACGAACACGTCGGGCACCATCGGCTGCACCACGGTCGACCCGAAGGCGAGGCCGGGCTTGGGATTGAGCGCGCGGATTTCCGCGATCATGTCGGCGAGGTCGGCGTCGTCGACGGCGCAGATCTTCTTGAGGCCGGCGAGATCGCGCCGCGCCAACAGATCGAGATGGCCGACCAGCGCCTGCATGGCGGGATCGAAACGATCGCGCTCCTTGAGCTGGATCTTGAGGCATTCGGCGAGATTGCGCGCCGCGACGCCCGCGGGATCGAAGCTCTGCACGATCGCCAGCACGGCCTCGACCTCGGGGAGCGGGGCGCCGAGCTTTTCGGCGATCGAGCCGAGGTCGCCCGTGAGATAGCCCGCCTCGTCGACGAGATCGATCAGGTGCTGGCCGATGATGCGGCGCACCGGATCGGCGATCGCCAGCATGAGCTGGTCCGCAAGGTGGCCGGCCAGCGTCGTCTCGGCGGTGACGAAGGCTTCCAGATTGTAATCGGCGTCGTCGCGCCCGCCGGCGCCGACGCCCGACCATTCCGAATAGGCCGGCGGCTCGGACGCGCGCGGCCGCTCGGCTGGCGCCGGCGCATCGTCCGGAAAGACGTTCTCGAACCCGGTGTCGAGCCGCTCCTCGATCGTGGCGCCGCCGGTATCCTGGCCGGGCCAGTCGCCGGCCTCCGGCGCGGGAGCTTCGGCGGGCATCCGGATGTCCTCGCCGGCGCCCTCGTTGGGGGTCGGAGTCTCGGCCTCGGCGGTGCGCTCGAGCAGCGGGTTGCGCTCCAGCTCGCCCTCCACATAGGTGGTCAGGTCGAGATTCGAGAGCTGCAGCAGCTTGATGGCCTGCATCAGCTGCGGCGTCATCACGAGCGCCTGGCTCTGG
>DATBBS010000392.1:0-4062 GCA_036270895.1 Xanthobacteraceae bacterium | reverse complement strand
CCCCTGCCAGCGATCGACCGCGAGACAGCCGGCGACATGCACCGACTGCCCGCGGTTGCCGAGCAAGGCATCGCCCAGCTTCTGGCCGACGGCGCGGAACGCGATCGCATTGATGACCGCGCCGTCGCCGGCGCGAAAGCGGACCCGCACATGGGCCTGGCCGACCGGTTCCGCATAGGCGACCGCATGTCCGGGCAGCGCAATGACGGGCTCGGGGTTGCCCGGCCCGAACGGGCCGGCCCGGTCGATCGTCGCATGCAGATCGATATTGGCCGCCGTCGCGCTCACGGCGCCGTCGATCAGCAGCGCATCCTCGCGCCGCGCGGCCTCGACCATGGGCGCGAGCGTCTCCTCGAGATAGGCGCGAAACGCCCCGAGCGCGCCGCGCTTGAGCGTGATGCCCGCCGCCATGGCGTGACCGCCCCCTTTGACGAGCAGCCCTTGGGCGACCGCGTGGCGCACCACGCGGCCGAGATCGACGCCGGGGATCGAGCGGCCCGAGCCGGTACCGGTATCGCCGGGCTCGAGCGCGATCGCAAAGGCCGGCCGGCCGAAACGCTCCTTGAGCCGGGCCGCCACCAGCCCGACCACGCCCGGGTGCCATCCCGCGGCGGCGGTCACCACCACCGCCCCCTTCTCCTCGATCCCGAGCGCCGCCATCGCCTCGGCCTCCGCCTCGGCGAGCGTCGCCTGCTCGATGGTCTGGCGTTCGCGGTTGAGCCGGTCGAGCTCGGCCGCGATGCGGCCGGCCTCGACAGGATCCTCCATCATCAACAGCCGCGCACCGAGATCGGCGCGGCCGATGCGGCCCCCGGCGTTGATTCGCGGACCCAGCATGAATCCGAGATGCCACGGCTCCGGCGGACCGGACAGCCGTGCCACGTCCATCAGCGCCGTGAGGCCGGCATGCTCCCGCCGGCGCATGACGATCAGCCCCTTGGCCACGAAAGCCCGATTGAGTCCCTTGAGCGGCACCACATCCGCAATGGTGCCGAGCGCCGCAAGATCGGTGAGATCGAGCAGCTCGGGCTCCGGCCGCGCCGCCGTCCAGAAATTGCGCGCCCGCAATTCGCGGTTGACCGCGACCAGGACGAGAAACGTGACTCCCGCGGCGGCCAGATGGCCGAGCCGCGAGACATCGTCGAGCCGGTTCGGATTGACCACGGCCACGGCCGGCGGAAGCTGCTCGTCGGCCTGATGATGGTCGATGACGACGACATCGAGGCCGAGCCGGGCGGCTTCCGTCAGCGGCTCGTGGCTGGTGGTGCCGCAGTCGACCGTCACCAGGAGCCGGGTGCCGCGCTCGGCGAGCGAACGGATGGCCGGCACGTTCGGTCCATAACCCTCGAAGATCCGATCCGGAATGTAGATCAGCGGCTCGACGCCGGCGCGCCGCAGGAACGTGCCCAACAGCGCGGCCGAGGTCGCGCCGTCGACATCGTAGTCGCCGAAGATCGATACGGCCTCATTGCGCATGATGGCGTCGGCGATGCGCGCGGCGGCCGCGTCCATCGCGGTGAGGCTGCTCGGGTCCGGCATCAGCCCCTTGATGGTCGGGTCGAGATAGGCTCCGACGTCGTCCGGCTCGATGCCGCGCCCCGCGACGATGCGGGCGAGCAGCTCCGGCAACGCGTGGCGCTGGACGATCGACAGCGAGCGCAAGGTTCCGCGCTCGTCGAGGCGGTCGCGCCACACGCGTCCGGTTGCCGATTGCTCGACGCCGAGAAAAACGCGGCGGGTCGGTTTGGCGTCCATGAACGGCGATCAACCCTCCCGGGCGGAGGCGCGTTATCCCGGCTTGAACTTGTCGAGCTGGCGGTGCTCGCCCCGGATCCAGCGCACCGTGCCGGTGGCCGAGCGCATCACCACGGTTTCGGTCTCGATCATGCCGCCGCGGAAGCGCACGCCGCGCAGCATCGAGCCTGTGGTGACCCCGGTCGCCGAGAAGACGCAGTCGCCCTGCACCATGTCCTGCATGGCGTATTTCTTGCGGGGATCCTTGATGCCCATCTTGCGGGCGCGCTCGCGTTTCTCCTCGGTGTCGAGCACGAGCCGCCCCTGGATCTGTCCGCCGATGCAGGCGAGCGCCGCCGCCGCCAGCACGCCCTCGGGCGCGCCGCCGACCCCCATGTAGATGTCGATGCCGGTCGAATCCGGATCGGCCGTATGGATGACGCCGGCGACGTCGCCGTCGGTGATGAAGCGGATGGCCGCCCCTACCTTGCGCACCGCGGCGATCAGGTCGGCGTGGCGCGGCCGGTCGAGGATCAGGGCCGTGATGTCCTCGGGCTTGACGCCCTTGGCCTTGGCGAGGGCGCGGATGTTCTGATCCGCCGGCGCATCGAGATCGACCACGTCCTTGGGATAGCCCGGACCGATCGCGATCTTCTCCATGTAGACGTCGGGGGCGTTCAACAGCGTCCCGCCCGCCGCCATCGCCATGGTGGCGATGGCGCCCGGCATGTTCTTGGCGCAGAGCGTCGTGCCTTCGAGCGGGTCCACCGCGATGTCGACCTTCGGACCGTTCTTCTTGCCGACCTTCTCGCCGATGAACAGCATCGGCGCCTCGTCGCGCTCGCCTTCGCCGATGACGATGGTGCCGTCGATCGGCAGCTTGTTCATCTCGCGGCGCATGGCGTCGACGGCCGCCTGGTCGGCGTCCTTCTCGTTGCCCCGCCCGCTCAGTCGCGCCGCCGCCACCGCCGCACGCTCGGTCACGCGGACGATCTCGATCGACAGGATTCGATCCAGCATCGTCGTGGACTTATCAGGCTTGGCAGGACTCGACGACATCTCGCAAAACTCCTCGGGGCTGGCCGGCGCCGGACGGGTTCAGTTCTTCTCGATACGGATGACTTGCGGCTTCCCGGCTATGACACCCTGCCGCTTGATCGCCTTCAAGGCGCGGCGCACCGCGTCCTCGCTGGTCGCATAGGTGATCAGAATGACCGGCGCGGGGGCGTCCGGGCTGCGCGGGTCGTCGCCCCCGTGCGGCCGCGTCCCATGGTGCCGTTGCATGATCGATTCGAGCGAGATCTTCTCGGCCGCAAGCAGCCGGGCGATCGCCGCGAAGGTGCCGGGGCGGTCCACCGCGGCGAGCCGGATATAATAGCCGCCCTCGTGGCGCTGCATCGGCGCCTTCTTGCTGGCGGTGAGCCGGGCGCAAGGCCGGCCGAACGGCGCGCTGCGCACGCCGCGCGCGATATCGCCGATGTCGGCGACGACCGCCGAGGCGGTCGCGTTCCCGCCCGCGCCGGGCCCCACCAGCGTGATCGGCGCAAAGCCTTCGGCGTCGACCGACACCGCATTGGTCACGCCCATCACCTGGGCGATCGCCGAATCCTTGGCGACCATGGTCGGGTGCACGCGCTGCTCGATTCCCTTTTCGGTGCGCACCGCGACGCCGAGCAGCTTGACGCGATAGCCGAGCTCGTCGGCAGCCTCGATATCTTCCGGCGCGATCGACGCGATGCCTTCGACGAACACCGACGCCTCGTCGACCCTGATGCCGAAGGCGAGGCTGGCGAGGATCGCGAGCTTCTGCGCGGTGTCGTGACCCTCGACGTCGAAGCTCGGATCGGCCTCCGCATAGCCGAGCCGCTGGGCATCGGCGAGACAGGCCGCGAAGGACAGCTTCTCGCGTTCCATCCGGGTGAGGATGTAGTTGCAGGTGCCGTTGAGGATGCCCGAGACGCGGGCGAAGGAATTGCCGGCAAGGCCCTCGCGCAGCGTCTTCACGATCGGGATGGCGCCGCCGACCGCCGCCTCGAAATTGAGCGCGACGCGGTTGCGCTCGGCGATGGCGGCGAGCGCCGGCCCGTGCCGGGCGAGCAGCGCCTTGTTGGCGGTCACGACCGACTTGCCGGCGCCGAGCGCGGCCGCGATCGCCGCCTTGGCGGGATCGGCGGCCCCGCCGATCAGCTCGACGAAGACGTCGATGCCGGGGTCGGTCGCCAGCGCGACCGGGTCGCGCGCCCATTTCAGCCCCTTCAGGTCCATGGCGCGCTTCTTGGCGCGCGAGCGGGCGGTGACCGCCACCACCTCGATCGGCCGGCCGCAGCG
>DATBBS010000391.1:0-4535 GCA_036270895.1 Xanthobacteraceae bacterium | reverse complement strand
CTCGGCGGCGAAGCGCCGCGCCGCCCGCATGTCGCCGGCCCCGATCGCGATCAGCCCGCGCGAGATCGCCTGGTAGCCGCGCGCGGCGCGGCGATGGCGCAGAAAGAACATGAGGTCGCCGGGCGTGCGCAGGATGGCGCGGACCAGAGACCACAGCGCGACGGCCGCCATGGCGATCAGCACCATGACGGCGATCAGCATCGCGAGCGGCGTCTCGACGGTCTTGCCGAGCCACGGCCACACGATGGTGACCTCGCCCGGCCGGTCGGCGAGCCAGGCGGCTGCGAGCGCGACGACCGCGACCGCGGCCAGGAAGAGCACGACGCGGATCATTTCGGGGGCGTGCCTTGCTGGGGCGTGCGTGCGATCTGCTCGAACGCGCGGGCGGCAAGTCCCGACGACGCCGCGAGCGCGGCATTGCGCGCCTGCGCGCGCTGGATCCAGGGCTCGAGCGGCGCCCGCACGGCGGGCGGAAGCCGGCCGGCCTCCGCGAGCGCGCCCGCGACATCGCCCTGAAGCGCCTTGGTCTCGACGCCGCGCAGGACGGCGGACGGCTCGGCGCCGCGCTGCTGCGCGATCGGGCGGATGCGCACCAGCCGCTCCGCATTGGCCTGCAGCCGATCGAGGAAGCCGCCGCCTTCGGGCTGCTCCGACGTGTCGGCGGCCGCCAGCGCCTCGGGCGTGAGCGCCGCAAGCTCGTGCGACAGCGCCGACGTGGTCGGAATTCCGCTCTGGGCGAAAGGCTTGAGCGCCGCGATCGCCGCCGCGCCCGCGACCTGCGGATCGAGCGCCGCGAGCTCGCGCCCATAGGGGGCGCCGCGCTGCGCCGCCGCGTCGAGCGCCATCGCGATCACGGCGTGACGGACGTCGCCGGCGCCGGCCGCCGCCACCACCTTGGCGAGCTGGTCGCCGAGCGTCTTGGTGGCGCTTTCCAGCGCCGCCAGGCGGGCGCCGAGCGCATCGAGGTCGGTGCGTTCGACCGCGGGCGTGCGGGCGCGCTCGGCGTTGAGCGCGGCGAGCTGGCGCGCCACGTCGCCAAGCGCATTGGCGGCGGTTTCGGCCCGCTCGCGCGCCTCGCGCGACGCCGCAAACGCGTCGTCGGTGCGGCGGGTGAGATCGGCGAGCGCCGGCTCGGACTGCGGCGCGCGCGGGGCGGCGAGCGCCGCCTCGAGGCGCGCGAGCCGGCGGGCGAGATCGTCGGTCGATCCCGTGTCGCTGCGCGTGTCGCTGTGCGTGTCGGTGGTTTTGGCGTCCCGCCGGGCGAGCACGCCGAGCTGCGCCTCGGCGCGCGCCAGGCGCGTGTCGACGTCGCTCGCGCCATCGGGGGGCGCGCCGTAGAGCGCCCACAGGCCGGCCGCCATCCCCAGCACCAGCGCGGCGCCGAGCGCGCCGGCCGCAAGCGGCGCCCCCATTCGGGCGCGCGCCGGGCGCGCGGCGGATGGCGGCGCGGCCGCCTCGGGCCGATCGCCGGGCGGCGGCGACGCAGCCGCATGCGATGGCGCCGGGTCGGCGGGTTCGCCGGCGGGCGGAACCGGCGGCGCGGGATCGGGTGGATCGGCCGCGCCGCCGCCGGACGTGTCGGAGGAGGTCGCCTGCAGATCGATGGTCGGGGGCGGCACGCGGCGGCGGCGCGGCGAACCGTCCGGCTCTCCGGATGCGCGCGTCTCGTCCGCCATCGACCTGATCTCCCATCCGCGCCCCGACTCGCCTGGACATCAGGCGTCGGCCCGGACCACCAACAAACTCAAACCCTTATGGTTCGACGCCGGGGTCTATTGTTGGAGCATGATCGTTTCCGAAAACCGGTACCCGCTTTTCGGGATCATGCTCTGGCGGCGTCGAAGCGGCTCACACTCATTACCGCATAGCGTGGCGCCGCCGCGGCGGCAACGCCGGCTTTGTCACGCCGGATCGATGAGCCCGAAAAGCGCCGGCTCATCGGGATGCGGCGCCACCGCGGGGTCGGCGATGCCGGCCGCCCGGAGCGCCCCGGCGATCTGGGCGGACAGGCAATAGTGTTTTGTGTTCAACGAGTTGATATCGATCTGCGCGGCCCGGGCCGCGACCACGAAAGCCTCGGCGCTGCGCTGGGAATAATGCAGCACGCCGTCGATCTCGCGGGCCGCCAGGGCGGCCCGGACGGCGGGCGGGAATTCGCCCACCGCGACCGCCCGGTAGACCACCGCGGTGTGCGTCGCAAAGCCGCGCGCCGCCAGTACTCCCGCAAGGTCTGCGGCGCGGTCCTCGCCGGCGAGATAAAGAAGCGGCCCCGGCCGGGCGTGCGCCGCCACCAGCCGCGCCAGATCCTGCGCGTCGCCGTCGGCCGACACGACTTCGGAAAAGCCGGCCGCGCCCGCCGCCTGCGCGCTGCGCCGGCCGACCGCGAAGGCCGGGAGCGCGACCAGCTCCGCCTTGCGGCGATGCGCCGCGACGGCGCGCGCCGCATTCGGGCTGGTCATCAGCACCGCGTTCCACGGTCCGGGCCCGAGCTCGGCCGCCGAATCGTGCTCGATGCGCAGCAGCGGCACCGACTCCGCCACATGCCCGCGCGTCCGCAACGCCGCAACCGTGCGCGCGCCGTCCGGCTCGGGTCGGGTTACGATGAGGCGCATGAGAAATTCTCTTTCCCCTCCCCCCGCGCGCGCAGCGCGTGGCGGGGAGGGGTCAGGGGTGGGGGGCGCCGCAAGCACGGAGCACGTGTAGTCCCCCCACCCCGTCCGTCGCAGCTTCGCTGCGCCGGCCGACCCTCCCCGCCAATGGGCGGGAGGGTCAGGCGTCGTAGGGTGACCCACGAAGATGAGACTCGATCCGTACTCATCGTCACGCCGTGAAAAAATCGGCGCCCGCGCGGGCGCGCAATTCGCCGCCGGCGTCGTGGCCGAGCGCGGCGGCGTCGCGCGCCGCGCCGCTGCGCTGCGTGTCGAACGACGCGCTGCCGTCGGGCTTGGCGATCAGGCCGCGGAAGTGGACCTGCGCGCCGCTCACGCGCGCATGGCCGCGATCGGGGTACGGCACGTGCCCTCGAGCACGGCCAGAAAGGCGCGCTCGGCGGCGAGCGCGGTGCTGGCCTCCGCGTCGTCGATCAAGGCGAGTCGCGCGCGGGTCGCCGCGTCGTCGCGCCGGATCTCGAGCGCGATCACGCCCTGCCCGGCGGCCGGCACGAAATCGTCGAGGTCGAGCGCGCAGGTCGCCGCCGCCGCGAGGCCGAGCCGGTTGAGGCCCGCCATCGCGAGCAGGGTCGCGTCGACCTCGCCGGCGTCGAGCTTCTTGAGCCGCGTTTCGACGTTGCCGCGCAAGGGCACGACCGAAAGGTCGGGCCGCAGCCGCAGCACCATCGCCTGGCGGCGCGGCGAGGCGGTGCCCACCACCGCGCCCGGCGGGAGCGCCATCAATGAACCGGCCTTGCGGCTGATGAAGGCGTCGCGCGCGTCCTCGCGCGGCAGGCAGGCCGCCAGCACGAGCCCGTCGGGCAGCTCGGCCGGAATATCCTTGGCGGAATGCACCGCCAGGTCGATCGCGCCGTCGAGCAAGGCCTGCTCGATCTCCTTGGTGAACAGGCCCTTGCCGCCGAGCTCGACCAGCGGCCGGTCCTGGATCGTGTCGCCGGTGGTCTTGATGACGCGCAGCTCGATGGCGTCGGGCGCCGCGCCCAGCGCGCCTGCCAGCCGCGCCCGCACCTCGCGCGCCTGGGCGAGCGCGAGCGGGCTGCCGCGCGTGCCGATACGCAGCAGCACGGCCGGAGACGACGCGGATTGCACCTCGGGACCTCGCAATGGTAGCGGTAACGGACCGCGGCCATGAGTTATAGGCATCGGGCGCTGGGGACGAAAGCGGCGATCACGGCGTGTCCGTGCGGCCGCCCCCACCCGACGCGCTTCGCGCGTCGACCTCCCCCCTGCGGGGGGAGGTAGTCAGGAGAAGTCATGATCGTCCTCGGCATCGAGACGACCTGCGACGAGACCGCGGCCGCGGTGGTGGAACGGCGCCCGGACGGGCGCGGCGAGATCCTGTCGAACATCGTGTTCTCGCAGATCGCCGACCATGCGGCCTTCGGCGGCGTCGTCCCTGAGATCGCGGCGCGCGCCCATGTGGAGATCCTCGACCTCCTGATCGGCCGCGCGATGCGCGAGGCCGGCTGCGGCTTCAACGATCTCGACGGCATCGCGGCCGCGGCCGGTCCCGGGCTGATCGGCGGCGTGATCGTCGGGCTGACCACCGCCAAGGCGATCGCGCTGGTGCGGGAGAAGCCGCTGATCGCCGTGAACCATCTCGAGGCGCATGCGCTCACGCCGCGGCTGGTCGAGGACGTGCCCTTCCCCTATTGCCTCTTTCTCGCCTCCGGCGGCCACACCCAGATCGTCGCGGTGCGGGGCGTCGGGGATTATGTGCGGCTGGGCACCACGCTCGACGACGCCATCGGCGAGGCCTTCGACAAGACCGCCAAGCTGCTCGGGCTCGACTACCCCGGCGGCCCGCGGGTCGAGCACGAAGCGCAATTCGGCGACGCCGCCCGCTTCGCGTTGCCGCGCCCGATG
>DATBBS010000390.1:0-3392 GCA_036270895.1 Xanthobacteraceae bacterium | reverse complement strand
TCGTTCCGCCCTGGATCAACAAGTTCTACATCCTCGACCTCAAGCCGAAGAACTCGTTCATCAAGTGGTGCGTCGACCAGGGCCAGACGGTGTTCGTGATCTCCTGGGTCAATCCCGGCGCCGAGCTCGCCGACAAGGAGTTCTCCGATTACCTGCTGGAGGGGCCGATCGCGGCGATCGACGCGATCGAGCGGGCGACCGGCGAGCCCGACGTCAACATCCTCGGCTACTGCATAGGCGGCACGCTGGTCTCGTGCACGCTCGCCTACCTGGCGTCGCGGCGCGAGAAGCGCGTCGCGGCCGCAACGCTGCTCACTACGCTGCTCGACTTCTCGGACGTCGGCGACATCTCGGTGTTCATCGACGCCGACCAGCTCGCGCTCGCCGACGAGCACATGCATCGGATCGGCTACCTCGAGGGCCATCACATGGCGGAGGCCTTCAACCTGCTGCGCGAGAACGACCTGATGTGGTTCTTCGTCATCAACAATTACCTGATGGGCCGCGATCCCAGCGCCTTCGACCTGCTGTACTGGAATTCGGATTCGACCCGCATGCCGGCGACGATGCAGAGCTTCTACCTGCACAACATGTACGAGCGGAACGTGCTGAAGAACCGGGGCGGCATCACGCTCGCCAACGTTTCGATCGATCTGCGCAATATCGAGGTGCCGATCTATTTCTTGTCGACGCGCGAGGACCACATCGCGCCGTGGCGCTCGACCTACGCGGGCACGCAGCTGGTGTCGGGTCCGGTTCGCTTCGTGCTCGGCGCATCCGGCCACGTTGCCGGCGTGATCAATCCGCCGGCCGCCAACAAATACGGGTACTGGAGCCGCAAAGCGCTGCCGGCCGATCCGGAGAACTGGCTGAAGGACGCCGCATACCACGAAGGTTCATGGTGGAACGACTGGCAACAGTGGCTTGTCGGTCATGGCGGCGGCGAGGTGCGGGCGCGCGAGCCCGGCGGCGGGGACCTCGCCGCAATCGAGGACGCGCCCGGCTCATACGTGAAGGTGCGCGCGGCTTGAGCCGGCGTGGCCCTGCTTCGGTCCGCGGCCGCACCGTGCGGCCGTTGGATCGCTCAGTAGATTCCCGTCAGGTAGTAGAATCCGATCACGAAGAACACCGCGGCCGATTTGATCAGCGTGATGACGAAAATATCCTTGTAGGCCTCCCGGTGCGTCAGCCCGGTCACCGCCAGCAGGGTGATGACCGCGCCATTGTGCGGCAGCGTGTCCATGCCGCCGCTCGCCATAGCGGCGACCCGGTGGAACACCTCGAGCGGAATGTTCGCCGCCTGGGCGGCGGCGATGAACTGGTCGGACATGGCGGCCAGCGCGATGCTCATGCCGCCCGAGGCCGATCCGGTGATGCCGGCGAGCACGTTGACGCTGACCGCCGCGTTGATCAGCGGATTGGGAATCGCCTTGAGCGCCTCGGCCACGACCACGAAACCGGGCAGCAGCGCGATGACGCCGCCGAAGCCGTATTCGGAGGCCGTGTTGAGCGAGGAGAGCAGCGCGCCGGCGACCGCCGCCTTGCTGCCGTCGGCGAATTTCGCCAGCACCGGTCGCCAGGCGAAGGCGAACACGGTCAGGATGCCGAGCAACAGCGCACCTTCGACGGCCCAGATCGCCGCGACCGAGCTGACCTGCGTGACGATGGGCTTGCCGTGGCCGAGGTCGAACTGGTGGGTGGTGCCGTAGAAGCGCGGCACCATCTGGGTGAACACGAAGTTCGACACGCCCACCAGCACCAGCGGCAGGATGGCGATCCACGGATTGGGCAGGGTCTCGGCCTCGAACGGTTCCGGCTCGTTGCGCAGCTCGGCGCCGTAACCTTCCTTGTGCACGCGCGCCGCGTGGCGCCGGCTCTCGATGTAGGTCATGCCGAGCCCGAGCACGAAGGCGGCGCCGACAATGCCGAGCCAGGGCGCCGCCCAGGTCGTGGTCTTGAAGAAGGTGGTCGGGATGATGTTCTGGATCTGCGGCGTGCCGGGCAGGGCGTCCATGGTGAAGGTGAATGCACCCAGCGCGATCGTGCAGGGAATGAGCCGCTTGGGAATGTCGCCCTGGCGGAACATCTCGGCCGCGAACGGGTAGACCGCGAACACCACCACGAACAGCGACACGCCGCCGTAGGTGAGAATGACGCAGACCAGCACGATCGACAGCATCGCCCGCTCGCGCCCGATCAGCCCGATGATCGCTGCAACGATCGATTTCGAGAATCCCGACAGCTCGATGACCTTGCCGAACACCGCGCCGAGCATGAACACGGGGAAATAGTTCTTCATGAAGCCGACCAGCTTCTCCATGAACACGCTGGAGAACATCGGCGGGACCAGCGACGGATCGGTCAGCAGCACCGCGCCGAGCGCGGCGACCGGCGCGAACAGGATCACGCTGTAGCCGCGATAGGCCACGAACATCAGGAAGACCAGGGCCCCCAGCACGATGAGAAAGCTCATGACGATCTCCTCGTTGTTTCCATGGCCGCTCTCGCGTTCGGGTCAGGCCGTCGACGTGAAGACGGTCAGGCGCTCGCGCTCGAGCGCGGCGATGATCTTCGCGTGGTGCTCCACCGCCTCGCTCATCAGGTCGCGGACCGACACGACCGCTACCACTTTGCCCTTGTCCATCACGGGCAGATGGCGGAAGCCGTGCTGATGCATGAGGCGCAGGCAGTCGGCGAACTTGTGCGTCAGATCGATCGTGACGACCAGACGGACCATCACGTCGGAGACCGGCGTCGAATCCACCGGCTTCCTCGCCAATATCACGCGCCGTGCGCAATCGCGCTCGGACAGAACGCCGACCAGCTTGTCCTGCTCCAGCACCACCACGAAGCCGATGTTCCGATCGGTCATGATCTGGAGCGCCGCCATGACGCTGTCGTCCGGTCGGACGCTCCATACGTCCCACGGTTTCGGCCCCAGCACGTGGTCGAGCGCCCGATAGGCCAGGATTTCTTCCGGACGTCTGAGGGGGTGGTCCATGTGATCGACTCCGGTTATTGCGCGGTCCAGCCTCCGTCGACCGGCAGGCTGTTGCCGCGGATTTGCGCAGCCGCGTCGGAGCAGAGGAATGCGGCGACGTCACCGATCTGCTCGAGGGTGGCGAACTCGAGGGAGGGCTGCTTCTGGGCCAAGAGCTTCGTCTTCGCCGTATTGAGGAGGATGCAGGCGCCCTGTGCCGCCAAGGCGCGGGCGATACCGCTGGTCGAGCCGGTGACGATGGCGGCCTTGCCCTCCAGCATGGCAGCCTCCTTTGGCTGGCGATCTTAATTTCTGGTTGCAGCATTCGATTTGATCCACATCAATGAGCATTCGATCTTTGGTTCGGACTGTGGTTTCGGGTTGTCGTCGTCTTCGGCGCATAAGGAACCAC
>DATBBS010000389.1:0-14923 GCA_036270895.1 Xanthobacteraceae bacterium | reverse complement strand
GTGCCGCCCGGATAGCCGGACACGAGCTTCACTTTTGCGCCGAACATGTTCTTCATGATCAGCGCGAAGTTGTCGAGGTCGGAGCCCGGCCCCTCGCCGCCCAGCACAAACGGCTTCGTCATGGCGTCCTGCCAGGTCTTGATGCCGCTGTCGTGCCAGGTGGCGCAGACGCTGTTGTTGTTGGCGATATTGCCGATCCAGGAAAATGCGCGACCGTCGAACTTGGCATCGCCGATCAACGGCTCGACCGGCAGGCTGCGCGACATGGTGCCGATCACCGAGCCGTCCTTGGGGGCGACCGAGAAGACGTAGGTCGCCGCCTTGACACTGCCGGCGCCCGGCATGTTCTGGGCGACGACGGCGGGACGGCCCGGAATATGCTTCCCGATGTGTCGGGCGAGCAGCCGCGCATACAGGTCGTAGCCGCTGCCGACGCTGAACCCGATGATCAGCGACACCGTGCGGCCGCGGTAGAAGTCCTCGACGCCCGCCGCGTGGACAGGGAGCGGGAGGAGCAGGATGGCGAGGACGATCAAGGCGCGCGCGCAATTTCCGAAAGCATTGCCACGAACTCGGCGAGCCCCCTCTCCCCGCTTGCGGGGAGAGGGTCGGGGTGAGGGGGCGTTACAGTAAAGCTCAGAATCGCGGCGGCGCCCCCTCACCCGCCATCCGCGCGCAAGCGCGCGGATGGCGACCTCTCCCCGCACGCGGGGAGAGGTAAAGCGGAAGCTGTCGCCCTCGCGCGTCACGCGGCACCCGCCTCCCGCAACGCGCGCCAGATGCGCTCGGGCGTCGCCGGCATGTCGACGTGGCGCACGCCGACACCGGACAGCGCGTCGGCCAGCGCGTTCGCGACCGCCGGCATCGCGCCGACGCAGCCGGCCTCGCCGGCGCCCTTGACGCCGAGCGGGTTGGTCTTGGTAGGCACCGGATTGCTCTCGACCGCGACGGCCGGAAGGTCGGTGGCGCGCGGCATGGCGTAGTCCATGAACGAGCCGGTGAGCAGCTGGCCGCTGTCGTCGAAGCGGATGTCCTCCATCAGGATCTGCCCGGCCCCCTGGGCGATGCCGCCCACGATCTGGCCGTGCAACAGCATCGGGTTGAGCACGGTGCCGACGTCATCGACCACGCTGTAGCGCACGATCTCGACGGTGCCGGTCTCCGGATCGATCTCGAGCTCGCAGACGTGACAGCCGTTGGGGAAATTCTCCGTCTCCGCATTATAGACCGCCGTGGAGATCAGCCCACCCTCCATGCCCTTCGGCAGCTTGGCGGGCTGCGCCGCCTGCTTGGCGACCTCCTTGATGGTGACGGTCTGGTTGGTCTTGGGCGACGAGAACATGCCGTCCGCGAAATTGACCTCTTCCGCCGCGACCTTGAGCATATGGGCGGCGATCGCCTTGGCCTTGGCGACGATTTTTTCGGTCGCCACATGGAAGGCCGAGCC
Source organism: Xanthobacteraceae bacterium (assembly GCA_036270895.1). Classification (GTDB taxonomy): domain Bacteria; phylum Pseudomonadota; class Alphaproteobacteria; order Rhizobiales; family Xanthobacteraceae; genus JAVDCA01. Next base: position 13,476 of record DATBBS010000389.1, on the reverse strand, counting down.
CGCAAGGGTCGCGGAGCGCGAGCCGCCGGTGCCTTCGCCGAAGAACACGAGGTCGGTGTCGCCCTGCAGGTATTGGGTCTCGGCGGGATCGAGGCCGAGGCGGTCGCAGACGAGCTGCTTGAACACGGTCTCGTGGCCCTGTCCCTGGGTGACGCTGCCTGAGAAGAGGGTGGCGTCGCCGGCGCGGTCGAAGCGGATCTCGGCGCCTTCGAAGCTTGGCGCGCCCGCGCGCTCGATGGTGTTGGACAGCCCGAAACCGCGCAGCTTGCCGCGCTTCTTCGATTCGGCGCGGCGTGCCGAAAAGCCTGTCGCATCGGCAAGCGCGAGCGCCATGTCCATATTCTTGGCGAATTCGCCGCTGTCATAGGTGAAGGTGAGCGCGGTCTTGAACGGCATGGCGTCGGGCGGGATGTTGTTGCGCCGGCGCAGCTCGGCCGGATCGATCTTAAGCTCGTCGGCCGCGACATCGACCATGCGCTCGATCACATAGGCGGCCTCCGGACGCCCGTTGCCGCGGTAGGGCCGCATCGGGTTGGTGTTGGTGAACACCGCGGTGCCTTCGACACGGATGGCGGGCGTGCGATAGACGCCGGCGAGCGAGCCGAAATTCTGCACGAAGGCCGGCATCGCCATCTGCAGATAGGCGCCGACGGCGGCGACCGTCTTGACGCGAAGCCCGAGGAAGATCCCGTTCTTGTCGAGCGCGAGCTCGGCCTCGGTGACGTTGTCGCGGCCCTGCGCGTCGGACAGGAAGGCTTCCGAGCGGGTGCTGGTCCATTTGACGGGCCGGCCGATGAGCTTTGAGGCCAAGAGCACCAGTGCGACCTCGTTGTAGATCGGCGATTTCATGCCGAAGCTGCCGCCGATGTCGCCGGCGACCACGCGCACCTTGCTTTCCGGCACCTTGAGCACGAGGCCCGCCAGCTCGGCGCGGAACGGATGCGCGCGCTGCAGCGTCGCATAGGCGGTGTAGCGCCCCTCGGTCGCGTTATAGTCGCCGATCGCGCCGCGCGGCTCCATGGTGGCCGCCGTCACGCGGTTGACCACCAGGCGCTGCTTCACCACGTGGTCGGCGCGCCCGAAGGCGGCGTCGGTCGCCGCCTTGTCGCCGTCGATATGCACGAAGCAGATGTTGTCCTTGCAATCGTCGAACACGCGCGGCGCGCCCGGCGCAGCCGCGTCCGCGGTCGATACCACCGCCGGCAGCAGCTCGTAGTCCACCTCAATCAATTCGGCCGCGTCCGCAGCCTGGTGACGGGTCTCCGCCACCACGAAGGCCACATAGTCGCCGGCCCAGCGCACCCGATCCTTGACCAGCGCCGGATAGCGCGGCCGATACATGGGCGAGCCGTCGCGCAGCTTCATGCCGCCCGGCACCGGAAGGTCGCCGAAGCCGGATGCCTGCCAGTCCGTCCCGGTGAGCACCGCGAGCACGCCGGGCGCCGCCTTCGCCTTGGAGACGTCGATCGAGCGGATGCGCGCATGCGCGTGCGGCGAGCGCAGGACGTGCCCGTAGGCCAGGCCGGGCAGCACGATGTCGTCGACATAGCGCCCGCCCCCGCGGACCAGACGCAGATCCTCGAAACGGGGCACCGATTGGCCGATCGCGTAGTCACCCATTCACACACACTCCGGAAGGTGGCAGGCGAGGCCGAATTTGCCCGCAACCACGCCATGGAGCAACCCGTCTCCGCCTGCCGCCGCGGCGATGGTCCTGAGCTCCACATGCTTGCGTCGGTGCCGCCGGAAGCTGCGGGCCGACGGCGAAACCGAGCGGCGGCTCTATCTGCTCGATGCCTGGCGCGAGTCACCCTTCTACAGCGAGCGCGAACGCGCGGCGCTCGCCGGGACCGAGGGGTTGACGCTGGTCACGGACGGCCGCGTGCCGGGCGACGTCTACGAGACGGCGCAGGCCCAGTTTGATGAGCAGGAACTTGCCGACTTGTCGCTCGCGATCGTCGCCATCAACGGCGCCAACCGCCTCAACATCGCGTTCCGCACGGTTCCGGGTTCCTATCGGGTGAAGGTGCGCGCGGCGGGCTGAGGGGGCCGCACGCAAATATCAAGGTCGCGCGCCGTCAGCCCATCGCCTGCTTGACGCCCGTCTTCAGCCAGACCGTCAGGACGTGCGCGAAAGACTTCGATACGCGAATGATCGGCTCCTCGGCCACAGCCGCTTGGACAATTCCCAGCACGCCGCCAAAGGTGGGCGAGAGGCCATCGAAATCGGACGCCGTGAGCAACGTCTTGCCGGTCTTGCTGTCGATCAGTTCCATATCGGCTCTGATGACGTAGGGTATGTTGGCGACGATAATCGTCATGGCGGCCGCGGGGATCCTGACCGTGCGAATCCGGACCCTGAGCGTCGCAGGAGCGGTCCCGCGGAACGCAGGGAGTATTTCGGCATTCAGCGCCGTCCTGATCGGGCCAATCGCCTTCTGTTTGAGAAATCCAAGCCGGGCCGCAGGCTCCTCGGGCCCGCCGCCCTCCACATCCTGCCACTGGATCGTCGCATCTTGGGCGAAGCTCACATCCACCGAAGCAATGCGCAACGAATCCCGCTTGTCCTGGGTCAACGTGTTTGTGGGAACCGCCGCACAGGCGGCGACCATCAGGCCGAGTGAAAGAATGATCAAAGCCCGAATCGACATGCCCCGTCTCCGGGGCGCATGTTGAAATGATCGGATGGGCCTGCGGCCACCCCCCGGAGCCAAAGGCAATCCAGTTCTAGAAAACGAACTCGATGCCGTCAACTTATGAAAGAATTTTTTTCAAATACAGCGCTAGATTTTCGCCGTCGTCGCATGCACGACCGGATGCCCGCTTGCGCGGGGCGTGACGAGGCAGAATCCAGCTCATTCCGGCTGGATGCCGGCTGCCTTGACGATATCGGCCCACTTTTTGGTTTCGGAGGCCACAAAAGCGCGCAGCTGGTCCGGCGTGCTGCTCGCGGGTTCGATGCCGGCCTTGAGCAGCGCCTCCTGCACGGCCTTGTCGGCGAGCGCAGCCGCGAAAGCGTCGTGCAGCCTGTCGACCACGGGTTTCGGCGTCTTCGCCGGCACGAATGCAGCGGCCCAGGCCGTCAGCTCGTAGCCCGGCACGCCCGCCTCGGCGACGGTCGGCAGGTCGGGGGCGAGCGGCGAGCGTTGCGCGCTCGAGACCGCCAGACCCTTGACCTTCTGGTTCCTGATCTGAGGCAGCGTCGTGGCGACATCCGCGAACATCATGGAAATCTGGCCGCCCAGCAGATCCGTCATCGCCTGCGGGTTGCTCTTGTAGGGCACGTGCAGCATGTCGAAACCGCCGAGCACCTTGAGCATCTCGCCGGCGATGCGCGCCGAGCTCGAGCCGCTGCCGAAGGTGAGCTTGCCCGGATTGGCCTTCGCGTAGGCGACCAGCTCCCGCACCGTGGTGACGGGCACCGACGGATGCACCGCCAGCGCGAGCGTGAAATTGCACAGCTGGCCGACCGGCGCGAAGTCGGCGACGGCGTCATAGGGCACCTGCTTGAACAGGCTCTGGTTCGCCGCATGGGTCGTATTGGTGGTGACGAAGACCGTGTGGCCGTCCGGCGCAGCGCGCGCGACGCTTTGAGCCGCCAGCATGCCGCTCGCTCCGCCCATGTTCTCGATCACAATGGACCAGCCCTCGGTGCTCGCGAGCTTCTGGGAAAGAATGCGCGCCAGCGTGTCGGTGGCGCTGCCGGCCCCAAACGGCACCACGAACCTGATGGCGTGGGTCGGATATTCCTGGGCACCGGCTTGCGGTGCGCCCAGCGCGCAGACAGCAATGAGCGCCGCTTTTAAGGTGTTCGCGCGCATCTCTCCGATCACCGATCTGTCAATATGAGTTGAGCAAGCCGACTGATAATAGCAGCGAAACACGCGCCAGGGGGAGGCGTCCGCACCATGACCACCTCGTGGCATCCGCTCCGCGGGATCGATCCGGCCTCGCTGCGGGCGGCCCGCATCCACGCCCATCATGCGACCCAGTGGGTCGCGCGGGCGGCCCGCGCCTATATTCCGGCCCGGCCGGACGACCACCACACCAACCTCGGCTGGGACGACGCTTGGGGCGGGCTCGTCACCCACCCGCTTCCCGACGGCGTGCGGCTCGGTCTGCGGATCGCGGACCTGACGCTCGCGCTTCTCGATTCATCGGCCGGCAAGCCGGCGGACAGCTTCGCCCTGGACGGCCGGCGCGACGCCGACGCGTGTGAGTGGCTCGCCCGGCACGCGCATGCGCACGGCCTCGACCCGCATGCGCTCGACGCCGCCCTGCCCTACCCCCTGCCCGCGCCGGAGCTCGCCGGCGGCGGCGCCTATATGGGTGCCGCGCTCGCCGAACCGCTGGCCGAACTTGCGACATGGTTCTCGAACGCCAACGGTACGCTCGCGGCGATCCGGCAGTGGCTTGCGATCCGCAAGATCGAGGCCCCGCCGGTGCGGTGTTGGCCGCATCATTTCGATCTCGATACCCTGGTGACGCTGGCGCCCGGCCGCACCACCGGCATCGGCTTCGAGCCGGGCGACGATCACTACGATGAGCCCTATTTCTACGTCAGTCTTTATCCCGCACCCGACATGGCGGCGTTGCCACTGTTGCCGGCGATCGGCCATTGGCATGCGAAGAATTTCACCGCCGCGATCGCGCCCGCCCATCGCATTCTCGCCGTGAAACAGCAAGGTGCCGAGGTCGCGGCGTTCCTGCAAGCCGCGGTCGAGGCGGCGATCGTGGCGTTGCGCTGACCGGGATTGTGTCGCTTCGCGATTGTGTCGCTTCGCGATTGTGTCGCTTCGCGATTGCGCGGCCTTACGCGCAATGACAGGCTGCGCGCCGGACACTGGAGCCTGCCAATGCTCATCATCAATAATGACGACGTATCCGCCCTGCTCACCATGGCGGACTGCATCCGGGTGCAGGAGCACGCATTCAGGAAGCTCCCGAGCGGCGGCGCCATGCACCGGCCGCGCATCGACATGTATATGCCGTGCGAGCGCGACGACGGCTATTTCCGCTGGGGCTCGATGGAAGGCGCCAATGACGGATATTTCGCGATCCGCATGAAGTCCGACATCATCACCTGGCCGCGCGACCGCGCGGGCAACTGGACCGAGGAGAAGTATTGCGGACAGCCCGGGATTTATTGCGGGCTCATCTTCCTGCTGTCGACCCGCAATGGCATGCCGCTCGGATTCATCAATGACGGCGTCCTGCAGCATTTCCGCGTGGGCGGGGGAGCCGGCATCGGAGTGAAATATCTCGCGCGTGACGACACGCATACGGTGGGCATGCTCGGCTCGGGCGGCATGGCGCGCACCTTTCTCGAGGCATTCGCCTGCGTACGCGACATCAAGCTGTGCAAGATCTACAGCCCGACCCCGGACCATCGCGAGGCCTATGCGGAGGAGATGTCGCGGCGGCTGGGGATCGAAGTGCGCGCCGTCGACAGCGCGCGCGAGGCGGTGCGCGGCGTCGACCTGCTGTCGTCCTGTACCGACAGCATGGCGCCGGTCTACGACGCCGCCTGGATCGAGAACGGCATGCACGTGACCAATCTGGGTCGCCGCGAGATGCCTGACGCGGCCATGAACAGGTTCGACGTGATCATCCGCCAGGGCACGGCGGGCCTGCAGATGAAGCAGACCGAGCGCTTCCAGGCCGAGCGCGGGCTCTCGCCGGCGGCTTTCATCGGCGGCACGCCCGAGGAGATGAAACGAATCCCCGAGAAGAACCCGCAGCCCGGCATGGGCGGCGACAGCCCGGAATTCAATGATCGCGGCCGCGGCAGCGATAAGCCGGATTTCGCCGACCTGGTTTCCGGCAAGTGCTCGGGGCGCACCAGCCGCGATCAGGTCACGTTCTATCGCAACGTCGGCAATCAGGGCCTGCAGTTCTCTGCCGTCGGGGGCTGGGTGTACGAGCAGGCGGTGACGCGGAAGATGGGGCGGGAGATTCCGACGGAGTGGTTCTTGCAGGACATCCGGGATTGAGGCGAAAGCGGAAGAAGAAATCCCTCGACTCTTAATACAGGTTGCCGAACAGGTTTCTGAACGGTCCGCCCTGAGAGTCCGCGAATCCACGCTGGCTCGGGCGCGGCTCGCCAAACGCCAGGGCATGACTCCCGACATCGGGCGCGCCCGGCTGGTTGAGCCGCGCATCGGTGCGCGTGGCAGCCACGCGGCGCAAGCTCGGCGCCCCGTCAACGCGCGCGAATGCACCGGCTGTGCGCGCGACCATGGCCGAGCGCCCGAACTGGCTCTCTGACGATGGCCCACTGGCGGCGGGCCGTGTCGCCGCGGCCGCCTGTCGGGCCGCGAGTCGTAGCGAATAGCCCTTCGTAAAGGTCAGATCGCTTTCCGGCAGGGTCGAGGCCTGTCGGCCCGGCACGGTTGCGGGCTGCTGGGTGAGCTCGGTGAGCTGGGTGACTTGTCGCACCTCGCCGGACCACCAGCGCGACTGGAAATCCCAGGTCGGCGCGGTTGCGGCGGTCTTGGCGGTTGCGGGCGGCGAGCCGACCAGCTGCCGCATGACCGGCGTGGCGCTCAACACGCAGATTGCCGCGATCGCGGCGGCGACGATGGCAAAGGAGCGCACGCCAGCTGGCCTGCCTGGGGTCAGGATGTAGGCATGGTCGTATCTGGACATGGCGATCGCCCCCGTTTTGCTTCTTGGTCGCTCCGAACCGCGTTCAGGTTCATTATTTTCCTCGCGCCGGAGCGGTTTTTTTCACCCCCGTTCTTCCCGTCGGCCCCCCGCCGGGCTGGACGTCAGCGTGTATTCGTGAATGATTGCCCGTCCAAAGCTGGCAGAGCCCAGTGCACCCAAAGGGAGGGAATTATGCCGTGTTCGTTCAGACACATGAGCGCTACCGCAATCGGCGCCATTTTCGCTATTGGGGTCGCGCTACAGGCCGGGGGTATGCCGACCGCCTGGGCTGACGATGACGGCCATGGCCAGGGCCAAGATGAAGGCCAGTCGGGACCGAACGATGGGTTCCCGGTTTACCTGGACCATAAGGTCCATCCGACCGGCGAGGATACTTGCACGCCGGGGTTCCTCTGGCAGGGAGCCGGCAATCCATCGACCACCTTCCAGCGGAAAAGAAACATCGATGCGGGCGTTGAGCTGGCCATCAAGGCTATTGTCCGCCAGGGCCCGGATATTCGATCCACTTATGTGGACGGGGACGGCCTCGTGCACATCGAGGTGCCGAGCGGTCCTCAACCGACGAGCCCAAACCGCGCGGCCTGGAACTTCACCTACTCCTATGATGTCGCATTGAACCCATCGAATCCCACGCTGGACAGCTGGGATGCCGAGCTTTGGATCGATCTCGACCCCTCCGAGAAGACGAAGTATTTGAAGCTCAAGCTGGCCAAACTGGCCCCGCCCGCACCTGCCGCGGCCTGCCCGCGGGAGCCGGATTCGAACGGCTACGGATGGAAATCGGGTAATACGATTGTCATCGGGGACGACGAGGGAACCGATCAGGTGACCCAGAATTCCCAAAATCTGGCTTTCTATGCCAGCCAGATCGATGGGGATCCCAATACGCCCGGCATTCAGCCTTACACCTTCGGTCCCGGCCAATTCGACGTGGTCATGACCATCAAGAGACGACAGGGTGGCGACCGGTCAAAGACCGTGCTGCACGTGGTCTTTGATGTTGTTTCGGCCCCCACTCAAACGCCGTAGTCCGATCGCTTGGCCGCGACGGTGCCGACACCGAGACGTGTCGGCACCGATTGCCCGTCGCGAGCCCCCTTACCGGCCCCGCAGATACCGATACGCCGCCCGCACGTCGAGCGGCATCCATTCGGCGTAGCGCTGGACGTGGGCGTATTGCGGCAACGCGACCTCGGCGACGGCCGCGTCTTCCGATACGCCCGTTTTGATGGCGCGCTCGACCGCGGCGCGCAGTTTCACCAGCATGTCGCGGAAGCGCGCCACATCGGCGAGCGTGGCCGGGGGACCGTGACCCGGCACCACGACCGCGACATCGAGCGCGAGAACGCGGCCGAGCGCGGAAATCAATCCATCGAGATCGCAGTCGCCGAGCCAGGGAAAGCGGCCATGGAACAAGAGGTCGCCGAGGAACGCGACCCTGCGCTTTTCCAGATGCACCACGATGTCGCCGTCGCAGTGGGCCGGGCCGAAATAATGGAGCCGCACCGTGTCGTCCGGCAGATGGAACGCGAAGCGGTCGGCGAAGGTTTCGCTCGGCGGGCGGATCACCACGGTGTCGTAGTCGGGCAAGCCGATGCGGCCCTCGAACCAGCGCCGCGCCGGATCGCCGTCGGGCACCAGCTCGAAAATGTTCTGGCCGAACAGAAAGCGAAGCTTGGTCGGGAAATCGTCGATCGTCCATGCGTCGCCCGAGCGCGGCCCGAGGCAGGCATTCATCGCGGCGAGCGTCTTTTCATGCGCAAGGATCGGCACGTCGGCGAACACCGTGTTGCCCGAGGTATGGTCGAGGTGACAATGCGTGTTGACGACGGCGCGCAGCGGCTGGCCGGTCCTCGCCAGCACGGCGGCGCGCAACTGGCGGGCGAGCCGCGGATATTGCTGGGTATCGATGACGATGACGCCCTCGGGCGTCTCGATGGCGCCCGCGTTCGAGTCGCCCCCTGCCCCGATCCACGCGTAGACGCCGTCGGCGACGGTGACGAGATGGGCTTCGTTGCTCTTCTGCTCGGTCATAATTATCCGCTTGTCAGCTGTTCATCGGGAGATGTTCACGCCCGCATCGGCGCTATTTCAGCTCGGATGCCCGCACCAGATCCGCGACCTGCGCCGCGGTCAGCGGGACGCTGAGGAATTTGTTCTGCACCGCCTCGGCCATGATCTGGTCGATCCCGACGAGCGAATCGGTCGCCAGGCTGTCCTTCGGCATGAGCTCGCGCACCCGCCGCACCACCGTCTCCGGCATGCCGGAGAAGTCGCCGTAGATCTTGAGCGCCGCCGGATCGGAATACATCCACGCGATGGTCTCCTTGTAGGCGCGGGTGAAGCGAATAAGCGCGTCCTTGCGGTTCGTAAGCGTGGCGAGGTTGGTGATGTTGACGCGCCCCGTTCGGGTGCGCAGCGCCGCCACATCGTTACCGGTCGCCACGATGCGGGCCCTGCCGTCCTCGATCATGTCGAGCCCGAACGGCACCGCGCCGAAGCCGACATCGACCTGGCCTGTCATGGTCTGGGTGATGGTCGCCGAGATGCTGCCGGTCGATGTCGGGGTGAGCTTCAGATTGTATTGCGCCGCCAGCGCCAGCAGCCCCGCGTGGCTCGACGAGCCGTTGAGCGAATAGGCCACGGCCTTGCCGTTGAGGTCCTCCACCTTGCGGATCGGCGAATTGGCCGGAACGTACCAGAACAGATCGGGCGCACCGATGATCTCGCTGCCGATGATGCGGATCGGCGCGCCCTTGGCGAAGGTGCCGAAGGCGGCCGACACGCCGGACGCGGTCGCGATGTCAACGCCGCCCGCGATCAATGCCTGGATCGATTCCGGACCCGCCGACGTATAGAGAATTTCGAGCTGCAGCCCGTGCTTCTTGAAGATGCCGCCGCGCTGGCCGAGCTCGGGAACGCCGGCGTCCCACGAGCCGCGTTGCGGCACCGCGATCTTGAGCACCTCTTGCGCCGCGGCCGGCGCCGGGCCGACGCCGAGCAGGCAAAGCCCCAGCAGGATTTGAGACAAACGCCTCATCGGCCCCTCCCTGGCGTCGGCCTTGTGGCGGCCGATCGAACGCCAGGTTATCATACCGGCGTCTTGTCCATAGTCCGAAGTCCCGCATCACTGCGTCGGCTTGACGCCGACCGCCTGGGCGATCGCGGCGACCTTGGCGCGCTCATCCTCGATCGCGGCGGCGAATTCGGCGGGCGTGCTGGTGCGCACCGCGATGCCGGCGGCGGTCAGCGTCGCCGCCAGCGCCGGGTCGGCGCCGGCGGCGCGGATATCGGCCGCGATTCGCTCGCGCAAGTCCGTCGGCATGTCGCGCCAGCCGAAGAAGCCGCCGAAGGCCCCAAAGGCTAGCGCCGGAACGCCCGCCTCGGCCGCGGTCGGCACGTCGCGCCAGGCAGGCGCGCGCTCGCGGCTCGTCACCGCCAGCGGCGTGACCTTGCCGGCTTGCACGTGCGGCCGCACGACCGCGAGCGACGTCGCCGTCACCTCGATGCGGCCCTCGGCGAGATCGTTGATTGCCTGGGTGAAGTCCTTGTAGGGAACCTGCACCATGTCGAGTCCCGCGCCCTTTACGAATCCCGCGAACCGAAAATAGACCACGCCCGGGGTGGCGACCCAGTTGAGCTTGCCGGGCTCGGCGCGCGCACGCGCCACCAGATCTGACAGCGACGTGAGCTTCAGCGACGCCGGCACCGCGATGGTGACGAAAACCTCGCTGCCGAGCGAGATCGGCGCCAAGTCGCGCGCCGGATCGTAGGGCAGCCGGGCATAAAGCACCGGATTGACCGTGACCGGACCGGGCGCGGAATAGAGCAGCGTATGGTCGTCATGATTGGCCGCGAAGGCGCCGACCGCCACGATGCTGTCGGCGCCCGGCCGGTTTTCGACGACGACCGGCTGGCCCCAACGCTTGGCAAGCCGATCAGCGAACAGACGCGCCGTCACATCGGTGGCGCTGCCGGCCCCGAAGGGCACGATCAGATGGACGGTCCGCTGCGGCCAGGACTGGGCGGGTATGCGCGCAGGCGGCTGGCTCGCTTGCTGTGCCCGCAAGGGGGCCGCGCAAAGGGCGAGCGCCGGCAACAAAATGGCGACGCCGAAACAGGCTGCCGTTGTGGTCGGGCGCATGGCGTCTCCTCAATTTCACAAGGACTTCTTGGACGCGAGCATTCAACCTTTCGGCCTTGCCGGCAAGCACGCTGCCGCCGCCGATCTGTCGATCAGCATCCTGCGCACCGCCGACAGCACGCGCCCGACGGCCTGGGACCGATAGGCCCAGCGCGGGTCGCTCGAGGGCGGATAAACCACCATCGTCGCATTGGCCTCGAAAAACAGAATTTCGCCGTCGCGGTTCACCGCGAAATCGATGCCGCCATAGTCGAGCGCAAGCGCGGCGGCGGTCGCCGCGAGGGCCGCCATGCCGCGCGGTCCCACGACGCCCGCCATATCGTCCAGAAACTCGGCGTCGCGCGATCGATGCTCCGCAGAGTCCGCCATGTCGGCGGTGAAATAGTGGACCTTCCAGTCGGCGGAAATCGCCAGATGCAGGGGATACAATTGGCTATCCACGATCATGACGCGACATTTGCGGAATTTTCCATCGATGCCGCGCGCATCGAGGAGCTCGATGATCCAAAGATCGTCGCCGGGGAGCGTCGCCGCCGCGGCCGCCAGGTCCTGCGTCGTGTCGGCGCGAACGAAATGACGGCCGGTATGGAAGCCCGGCGCCCGCACCAGGAGCGGAAACGCAAAGCCGTGACGCGCGACGACCGCGTCCGCATCCGCGGCGGAGAGCAGACGCCGCCGCAAGGTCATCATGCGTGGGACCACGACGCCGGGCAGGCCGCGGAGCCGTTCGGCATTCGACAACCGTCCGGTCGCGAGCACCGCCAAAGGGTGATTGATCACCGGCCGGGTCGTTCGAGAGAGCACCGCACACGCGGCTTCGAGACCCTCGCGGCACAGATCGGCGTCGCCGATGCTGTTGAACACCAGATCATGGGGCGGAAGTGCAGCCTGCGGATCGAGATATTCCGTGACCGCCACGGTGGTCTGGAAACTGCGGTCGTCGAGCAGCGCGCTTGTGGGGATGTTTCCCCCGAGCGCGGATACCAGGAGCAGGACACGCACCGGAGGCCCCTCGCCAAGATACGGCAACGGGGTCAGGACATGGTTCTTGAATCCCCGGTCCCGGTGCCGCCGGGCGCCGGCCTCGTCGCCGGTCTCGGCCAGGAGATTGCCCATGCCGCGATGGGCATGGAGATGATCGGGATCGAGCCGTAAGGCGGCTTCGAAGTGGATACGCGCTTGCCCAGGCGCGCCGACCCGCAGCAGCAGATTGGCGAGATTGACGTGCCCCATCGGGTTGTGTGGATTGTGCTGCACCGCCGCCGCGAAGACCGTGCGGGCAGCGTCGCGAAAGCCGGCATCGAGCAGCATCGTGCCGAAATCGTTCAGCGCGCCGAAATGGGTCGGCATGCGCCCAAGCAGTTCAAGATAGTCGCGCTTCGCCTCCTCGAACGATCCTTGCTCGCGCAACAGGCTGGCGCGTTCGAAACGCGTCTCGACCGCGTCGGGATCGCGCGCGATCGACGCATCGAGCTCCCTGAGGCGGACCATCTGCGGGCTCGGCGGCGGGCGATCGATCACGACAGCATCGCTATCCTTGTGATGGCGCCCGGCCGCGCGCCGGTGCCGACGCATGAAGCTCGGCCAGCGACCCAATGGCCCTGATGGACGCGGGTGTTGTGAGAATCGCCGCGGTTTGGCCTACATATTAACCTGCTGCGGACGCGGTCTTGCCATCGCGGTGGCGTGCGCCTGCGTCAGCATGGCTGTATTGCGTTGCACAATTCAATTGCTGCGCTGCGATCTTTGTTCCATACTTGGTGGCTGCTTGGGGACCTGATCGTAGGAATAGAGACGACCCGATGACTGAGGCTTGGAAGACCAAATACGGACCGCGCCGCGTCAGGCGCGATCCGCCCACGCTGGACGAGGCGATTTTCGCGGCCCAGGGGCTGACCGACGACCCGCAGGCGCAGGTCGAGATCGCGGCTTCGCTGATGGACGTGCCGCCGGAGAGCGTGAAGGCCGAAATCATGAAATCGGGCTACAACAGGACGCGGCCGACACGGTTGATTTCAAGCGGGACTGCCCGGCGCACGGTCGTGGTCGAGCATCGGGTGGGCCGGCGCCCGGCGCGGACCGGTTAGCGGCGGGGCGGCGCCGGTTGGGAGGGTGATTCTGGCGGCCCGTTGCCGAATCCCGGCCATCTGGTCGTTCCCAGACCCTTAAATCTCCCGCACCCTTAAATCTCGCAAGATCGAAGCCATATTAACAAAACAGCCAGCCCGAAGATGCTATACGGGTTCGAATCGGAATCGTCTGAGACGCCGAGCCCGGGTCGCTTGACTCGGGGCCTATCGGCGGTCGAGTTGTTCATGGGACGGCCGTCTTTCTGAGCTATCCGCGATGCGCCAGGACCATGACCCGGCGTGGCTCAGCGCCGGCCGGGAGAAAGTCATGGCGAATGTGATCAAGGCGTCGTTCCAGAGAGAAAAGGGACCGGTTCCGGACAAGGACCAGCCCGAGGTCACGGCTGACGGCCCGCTGCTCGATCTCGCGGACGCCGAGGTCACGAAGATGATCAAGCGCGCCAAGAAGCGCGGCTACATCACGCATCAGCAGATCAACGCGGTCCTGCCGTCCGACGAGCACACCTCGGAGAAGATCGAGAACATCCTGGCGATGCTCAACGACATGGGCATCAACACGGTGGAGCAGGACGA
>DATBBS010000388.1:0-5462 GCA_036270895.1 Xanthobacteraceae bacterium | reverse complement strand
CATCTCCTCGGTGTACACGCCGTTGGAAAAGAGCTCATCTACGCTCTTAACAACTGTTCGTCGAAGCTTCTCTCCTTCGGTGGCGCTCAGCGTACCCGCAGTCACAGCACTAGCTATTTGCGTTAATAGCGTCAGTCCGTCAGAGGCCGTTTTGATTGACGCGCTCATTTTAGTGGATTGACCAAATCTTATCCTATCCCAAGATTGCAATAGCAGGTCAGACAATTTTGCAATAGCAGCCGCCACGCCAATAATGTCGATTGATTTGTCGCTTCCTGAGTCGAGCGCTCCGACAACAAGGTCGGCATGTCCCAAATTATCAATTTTCAAAATTACATTGTATAGATTCTGGATGGCGTTCAAAACGCTTGAAAACTGCTCAACTGACAAATTTGGTGTATCAGACTCTCGAATGAGAAAAGTGACCTTTTGCATTGCGACAGATTTTTGCTTTCCCTTCTTGCTGCCTTCCGTCACAATGATCGGTTCAACTTCCTTTGTTTGCTCAAGGAGGCCAATGATCGGTGGGATATATTCACTGATCAAAATTGTGCCCCACCGTGCATGGACTGCAGCGGCCATCGGCCCCTTGCTTTCCGACGAGCCAACATATTCGTACCAGAATTCTGGGTCTATAATAGGCGTAAGTTGGAATGCCTCCATGAGTTTTTTTCTAGCTCTGTAAAGCGAGCGTAATGAGTCATAAACTTCGCGTAGCTTCCAAGGACCGCAGATAATACCTTCGACGAGGCGTCCCGCTGAGATCGCCCTAGGCTAAGAAGTTTATCTAGTTGGGAATCCTTAAGTGCATTCTTGAGACGATAGAAAGCACCGATGAATTCATCACGGCGCATTTTCCCCTCCCGATACCGTTTCATGTAAACGCTGACTCACGCGCGGGCGCCCGAGCTTAACTTAACCGAACGTGAGTTTACGTGCTAACTCGAATTTATATTCCGAAAAGATCCTACCCAGTCTCCTGGCTGATCTTGTCCAAAAATCCAAGCAGCCGTCCCGGCGTGGTTTCCTCGGTCTGGCCGGCGACCGGCACGTCCCAGTATTCGGACCCCGGCAGGCACTCTTCCAGATAACGCGCCGCCGAGGTGGCGTGCGAGGCGTCGCGGCCGGGAACCACCAGGGCCGGGATGTCGAGCCGCAGCAGGTCCTCGGGCTCGGCGCCGGGCGCGGTGTCGCGGTCGAACAGGGTGCGCCCCATGGCGGTCACGGTGAGCTTGTAGCGCTCCACGTCGAGCTTCGCATAGGCTTCCGCGAAGGCCTTGTCGTGCTTGATCACGGCCGCCCAGGGCCCGCCGCGCGGGTCGGCGCCGAAGGACTTGCCCTCCTTGGCCACCACCGCCACCACGGCGGCGAGGCCGTTCTGCTGGACGAAAGCGAGATGCTCGGCGAAGCGCTGGTGGCTGCCGATGCGGTATCGGGCGCCGCCGACCGGCCAGAACAGGATCATGCTCAGGGTCGCTTCCGGATACGCCACCCCGAAGGCCGCGACCGGACAGCAGCCCATGCAGCCGCCCATGATGTGGGCGCGCTTGAAACCGAGATGATCGAGCAGTCCCTTGCCCTGCGCCACGTAATGCGCCCAGGTTAGGCGCTCGACCCGGCCGCCCGACTGGCCGCATTCGCGCCGGTCGAACACCACGCAGGTGTATTTCTTCGGCAGGTGATCGAGCAGCTTGATCTTGGCGTAGACGCCTTGCGTCGACCATTTCTCGACCGTCGCGTCGAAGCCGCCCGGCGCATACATGAGCAGCGGCGGGCCGGAACCCATCACCTCGTAGCGTGTCGCGATGCCGTCGATGACCGCGCTCGCCATGGCTAACCCTTGATCTGGCGCGCCGCGCGCACGTCGGCGATCAGCGCCGAAAACGCCTCCAGGCTCGCCTTGGCGGTGTTGGTATAGGTCTCGGTCTTGGAATCGAGCCATTTCTCGCCGTAGCCGATCGCGGTGTGAACGAGGCGCACGCGGCCGTCGAGCCAGGGGCCGCCGCCGAAGCCGCCGATCACCGGGATCTTGACCGCCTGGACGACCGCCGCACCCGCGACCGGCCCGGAATTGGTGAAGTCGAGCAGCGAGGCGCCGGCGGCTTCGAGCAGCTTCGCCTCCTCGACCAGCCGCGCGGTCATCTCGGCCGGCGCCTGCGCGCCGGGCGCCGATTGCGCCCCGTAGGGGATGCCGAATTTCAGCGCCGTCTGCGGCGTGATGCCGAACTGCGCGAAGACCGGGATGCCGGCGCGCACCAGCGCGCGCACCGTGTCGGGAAAATCCGCCGCGCCGTCGAGCTTGATCATGTCGGCGCCGCCCTCCTTGACGATGCGGATGGCGGCGCGCAGCGCGCTGTCGGTGCCCTCTTGCAGCGGGCCGAACGGAAAGTCGCAGCTCACCAGCGCGCGGGTGGTGCCCCGGCGCACCGCCTTGCAGACCACCAGCATCTCATCCAGCGTGACTTCGAGCGGATTGGCATGGCCCCACAGATTGACGCCGACCGAATCGCCGACCGAGATGAAATCGATCCCGGCGCGGTCCGCGATGCGGGCGATCTGGTAGTCCCAGGCGACCACACCGGCGATCTTCTTGCCGTCGCGCTTCATCTGCTGAAGCGCCGGAATGGTGACGGTGTCCATTGCGTTTCTCACAATCCCTCGACGTCATGCCCGCGCTTGTCGCGGGCATCCACGTCTTTCTGTGAAGCATACAAACAAGACGTGGATGGCCGGGACAAGCCCGGCCATGACGATCTGGCGCGCGATACTTGCCCCGCCGCCGCGCGGGCCGTCAATCGGGCTCAGCGCCGGCGCGATTTTGCCTTGCGGGCCGGCTTCCTGGCGGCTGTTTTCGCGGGCTTGGCCTTGCCGGTTGTCGCCCGCGCGGGGGCGGCTTTCGCGCCCGCCGCCACGCGCGCTTCCGCGTCGCGCACGCGCCTGGCCCAGTAGTCCCAGGCGCGTTCGAGCGGTCCGGGCCGCAGATTGTAGGCGGCCGCGAGCTCGACCTCCTTCTCGTCGAGCGGCTCGACATGGCCGAGCAGGCGCGCCTGGGTCTGCAGCTCGGCGTTCTTGCACGAGAAGATAGTGCGGAACACGGTCTCGCGGATCGAGGTGCCGACGGCGGTCGCCCCGTGGCGGCCCATCAGGATGGTCGAGCTCTGGCCCAGCGCCTTGGCGAGCGAGCGGCCTTCCTCCGGCTTGACCAGCACCAGCGCGGTGCTGCCGAAATCGTCGCGGCTGTCCCAGAACGGCACCCGCGCCCCCATGCTGGCGCCGAGGTGATAGACCGGCACCATCGCGGCGCGCGAGATCGCATAGGGCATCATGGCGGGCGCGTGGTGGTGGCACACCGCCATCACGTCCGGGCGCGCCTGATAGATGCAGCCATGGATCACGCGCTCGCCATAGTGGCGGAACGTGGTTGGATGCACCGGCTCGGTGTCGAGCGTGTATTCGAGGATGTCTTCCGGCGCCACCAGCTGCGGCGCGCGGTGGCGCGAGATCAGGAAGCGGCCCGGGTCGGTCGGATGGCGCACGCTGATATGGCCGAACGCATCGACGATGCCCTCATGGGCGAGGATGCGGTTGGCGAGCGAAAGCTCCTCGCGGATGGCGGCCAGGCTGTCGGCCATGGGATGCTCCTTGGATGCGGGATTTGTCGGCAAGCGTGCGTGCCGGCGGGTGGCCCTCTTCTACACAAACCGGCTAGATTTGCGCGCCGAAAATTTTTGACGCCCAGGGGAGCCGCATGAACAGGACGACGCCGAGGGGATGGCTCGCCGCGCTCGCGCTCGCGGCGGTGACCGTGGCGTCGGCGGCCGCGCAGCCGGCGTCCGACTTGCCGGCGAGTCCGGTCAGGATCCTGGTGCCGTTCGCGGCCGGCGGTCCGACCGACGTGGTGGCGCGCATCCTGGCGGACCTGCTCTCGGTGCGCTGGGGCGGCAAATCGGTGGTGGTCGAGAACCGGCCGGGCGCCGGCACCATCGTGGCGACCGCGGCCATCGCCAAGGCGCCGCCCGACGGCGCCACCATCGGGGTCGCCACCAATTCGTTCCTGATCAATCCGGCGATCAGTCTCAAGCTGCCCTACGACACGCGCAACGATTTCGTGTCGATCACCATGATCGCCACCCAGCCGGTCGCGCTCGTCGCCAACGCGGGTTTTCCGGCGAGCACGCTCGCCGAGCTGATCGCCGCCGCCCGCACCAGCGCCGCTCCGCTCAATTACACCTCGCCCGGGCCGCGCGGCGTCGGCCATCTGGCGGGCGAGATGCTGCAGCAGCGCGCCGGCATCAAGATGCAGCACATCAACTACAACGGCAGCGCCCCGGCGCTCACCGACGTGATTGCCGGCCGCGTGCCGCTGATGTTCGACATCTGGCATTCGGCGCGGCGCTACGTCGAGACCGGGCAGCTGAAGCTGATCGCGAGCGCGGGCGACCCGCTGCCGGGCGCCGAGACGGCGCCGACCATCGCGCAGAGTTTTCCGGGATTCAACGTCATCGCCTTCAATGCGATGATCGGGCCGGCCGGAATTCCGGCGCCCGTGCTCGCCAGGCTCTCGGCCGATATCGGCGCCGTCGTCGATTCCCCCGAATTCGCCGAGCGCACGCGCTCGCTCGGGATCGACGCCCGCAGCAATACCCCGCCGGAGCTCGACGCCTGGTTCGCCAGGGAGATCGACAAATGGGCCGAGATCGCCCGCGCAGCGAATCTCAAGGCGGAGTGAGGCGGGACGCCGTCATTGCGAGGAGCCGAAGGCGACGAAGCGATCCCGGTCAGATTGGCATCCTGGGCCGGAGATTGCTTCGCGGAGCCTGTCCTTGGGCTTGCCGAAGGCAAGGCCCGAGGGCTCGCAATGACGCATGACCCCTGTCGGAATCACCGCGCCCGGCGTATATTGACCGCAAGGAGAGCCGGCCATGAACATGGAGCTCAAGGCGCCGTTGCGGGCGCAGAAACACAAGCTCGACATCGTCGACTGCGACATCCATCCCAAGATCGCGCTCGACCAGCTCCGCCCGCATCTCAGCAACCGGTGGTGGGACTATCTGCAGACCTACGGGGCGCGCCAGCGCCATGCCTATGTCAAAGGCTATCCGTTTCCCAAGGCGACCCCGCAGGCGGCGCGCCGCGACGCCTGGCCGCCCACCGGCGGGCTGCCGGCGAGCGATCTCGATTTCCTGCGCAAGCAGCATCTCGACCATTACGGCATCGGCCACGGCATCATGAATCCGCTCTCGCCGACGGGCCAGGGCGACCAGAATGTGGAATTCAGCGCCGCCATGGCGCGCGCCGCCAACGAGGCGCAGGTCGAGCACTGGGTGGGGCGCGAGCCGCGGCTGCGCGCCTCGGTCTGCGTGCCCTATGAGGACGGCGAGGCGGCGCGCGCGGAGATCAGGCGCTGCGCCGGCCGCGGCGAATTCGCCCAGGTGTTTCTGCTGAGCCGCACCAGCGAGGCG
>DATBBS010000387.1:0-4752 GCA_036270895.1 Xanthobacteraceae bacterium | reverse complement strand
GGCCGCCATACCGGCGTGACCAACGAGCCGCGCGCCATCGTGGCCGACTGGAACGCGGGCGAGCAGCGCCTGACCGTCTACCAGGGCACGCAGGCGCCCCACATGATGCAGAACCTGTTCGCCAAGCATCTCGGCCTGGAGGAGCACCAGGTGCGGGTGCTGACGAAAGACGTCGGCGGCTCGTTCGGCATCAAGGTGCATACCTATGCGGACGAGATGGCGGCGGTCGCGCTGTCGAAGCTGCTCAAGCGTCCGATAAAGTTCGTCGCCGACCGGCTCGAAAGCTTCGTGACCGACATCCATGCGCGCGATCACCGCGTCCATGCCAAGATCGGCGTGAAACGCGACGGAACCATCACGGCTTTCGAGATCGACGACCTCACCGGCATCGGCCCCTACTCGGTCTATCCGCGCACATCCGGCATCGAGGCGAACCAGGTGGTCAACCTGGTGGGAGGCCCCTACCGTTGTCCGAACTATCGGGCACGGGCCCGCGTGGTGTTCCAGAACAAGAATGTCATGTGCCAGTACCGCGCGGTCGGCCACCCGATCGCGACCTCGGTCACCGAGAACCTGGTCGAGATGGCGGCGGCGCGCATCGGCATGGATCCGGTCGAGATCCGGCGGCGCAACCTCATTCCCGACGACGGCTATCCCTGCGCGGCCCCGTCCGGGATCAAGTTCGAGAAGCTCTCGCATCATGCCGCGCTCGACAAGATCGTAAAGATGATGGGCTACGAGGCGTTGCGCGCCGAGCAGGCAACGCTGCGCGGGCGCGGCATTTTTCGCGGGCTCGGCTTTGCGAGCTTCATCGAGGTCACCAACCCGTCCGCCGCCTTCTACGGCGTCGGCGGCGCGCGCATCTCGGCGCAGGACGGCGCGACCGTGCGGCTCGATGCCACGGGAGCGATCTTCTGCGCCAGCGGCGTCACCGAGCAGGGCCAGGGCGCCGAAGCCGTGATCGCCCAATGCGTCGCGAGCGCCTTCGGCGTGCCGCTCGACAAAGTGCGCGTCATCACGGGTGACACGGACAATGTGCCCTACGGAGGAGGCACCTGGGCGTCGCGCGCGGCCGGCATCGGTGGCGAGGCTGCCTGGCAGGCCGGCAAGGCCCTGCGGCAGAACGTGCTTGCGGTCGCGGCCAGCATCCTGCAGGCGGACGCCGGAGCGCTGGACATCCGCAACGGCGTCGTGGTCGATGCCGACAGCGGCCGCGAGCGCCTCGGGCTCGACGAAGTCGCGCGGATCGCCTATTTCCGCCCCGACACGCTGCCACCCGGGTTCCAGGCCGAGCTGATGGCGACGCGACACTATGTTCCGCGCGCCTGGCCCTTCGCCTTCACCAACGGCATCCAGGCGTCGTATCTGGAGGTCGACACCGATACCGGCTTCATCAAGCTCCTCAGGCACTGGTGCGTGGAGGACTGCGGCACGGTGATCAACCCCCAGCTCGTCGACGAGCAGGTGCGCGGCGGCGTGGTGCAGGGCATCGGCGCGGCGCTGCTCGAGCATTGCGTCTATGACGAGCGCGGCCAGCTCCTCAACGGCAACATGGCGGACTATCTGGTGCCGATGGCGGGCGAGATGCCCGATATCGAGGTCGGCCATGTGGTGTCGCCGACGGCGGATTCCGAACTCGGCGCCAAGGGTGCGGGCGAAGCCGGTACCGCCGGGGCGCCCGGATGCGTGGTCAATGCGGTCAACGACGCGCTGCGCCCGCTCGGGGCGAAAATCGTGACCGACATTCCGCTCACGCCGGACCGCATTCTCGCGGCCATCGGCAAGATCTGATTAATTATATCCACGAAAGCCGGCATGCCTTTCTCGCCATAGACGCAAGGCCCTCGCCGGGCCAATATCGCGCCCAGAATCCGCGACACGAATAGGATGGAGGAACTCGTCCGATGGACATCAAGGTGGGAAAAGCCGCGATCGAAGAGGCATCCAAGAAGCTGTCGAACTGGGGCCGCTGGGGCAAGGACGACCAGATCGGCACCCTCAATCACGTCACGCCCGAGCACATCGCCAATGCGGCGAAGCTGATCCATACCGGCAAGGTGTTCGCGCTCGGCATTCCGCTCGACCGCAACGGCCCGCAAACCGGCCTGTTCGGCGGCCGCTTCAATCCGATCCACCAGATGCTGGCGACCGGCACCGACGCCATCGCGGGCCGCCAGGACTGGAACAAGATCCGCTACGCCGACGACACGCTCAATCTGTGCGTCCAGGGCGCCACCCATTGGGACGCGCTCGGCCACGTCTTCTACGAGGACAAGGCCTATAACGGGCACGATGCCAAGCTCATCGACTCAAAGGGGCTCAATGTGCTCGGGATCGAGCATTCCAAGGACAAGATGATCGGGCGCGGCGTGCTGCTCGACATCGCCCGCTTTCGCAGCGTCCCATGGCTCAAGGACGGCGAAGGCATTTCCAACGACGAGCTCGACAAATGCGCCAAGTCGCAGAATGTCGAGATCAGGCATGGCGACTTCGTGATCATCCGGACCGGACAGATGGAGCGCTGCCTGAAGGAAGGCGTATGGGGCGGCTATGCGGGCGGAGACGCGCCCGGCGTCAAATTCGAGAACTGCTACTGGTGCCAGGACAAGCAGATCGCCGCGATCTGCTCCGACACCTGGGGCGTCGAGGTGCGGCCGAACGAGACCACGGAAGCGAACCAGCCCTGGCACTGGGTGGTGATCCCGGCCATGGGGCTGTGCATGGGCGAGATCTTCTACCTCAAGGAGCTCGCCGAGGACTGCGAAGAGGACGGCATCTACGAGTTCTTCTTCTGCGGTCCACCGCTGATCATCAGCGGCGGCACCGGCTCGCCGATCAACCCGCAGGCGATCAAGTGACGGCGAATGTCAGAGCCAGCGTGTGAGTTGTGCAAGCCGGATATGATCCTGTTCGAGGACGAACAGGCTTATGCCCGGTTCGACAATAACAGCCTGGCCCCCGGGCACGTGCTTGTCGTCCCGCGCCGTCACGTCGCCAGCTTCTTCGACATGACCTGGGAGGAGAAGACCTGCGTGCTGGCCCTGCTCGATCGCGCCAAGGCACATATCGAGACGGAATTCCGCCCTGACGGCTATAATATCGGCGTCAACATCGGCCGCGCCGGCGGACAGTCGCGCCCGCATGTCCATGTCCATCTGATCCCGCGGCATAGCGGCGACGTGGCCGATCCGCGCGGCGGCATCCGCTGCGTGCTCGCAGATCGCAAAGCCCAAGCGCATTGACGCGCTGACGATAAGATAGAAGATCAACAGAGGATCCGTCAGCCCGCCAAAGCGGGCCTCCAGTGTTCCCGGCAGTTGCGAGCAAATCGAAGCGCCGGTGGTTATTGGATCGTCCGCTTTCGCGGACGATGACGTCCGACGGCAACGGAGATTTCCATGGCTCGCTGGCTCAAACGCGGAATGGACGCAAGCGCCATCAAGGCGGCGGACGCCAAGGTGCGCGAGACGGTGGAACAGATCCTCACCGACGTCGAGGCGCGGCGCGACGCGGCGGTGCGCGACCTGTCGAAAAGATACGACAACTGGGAACCGCAAAGCTTCCGCCTCACCGACCAGGAGATCGACCGGGCGATCGCCCAGGTGGCCAAGCGCGACCTCGAGGACATCAAGTTCGCCCAGAGCCAGGTCCGGCATTTCGCCCAGAAGCAGAAGGAGACGATGCGCGATCTCGAGGTCGAGACGCTGCCGGGCGTGATCCTGGGCCACCGCCATATCCCGGTCGCCAGCATCGGCTGCTACGTGCCGGGCGGGCGCTACCCGATGGTTGCATCCGCTCACATGTCGATCGTCACCGCCAAGGTGGCGGGCGTCAAACGCATTGTCGCCTGCGCGCCGCCGTTCAGAGGCGGGCCGCATCCCGCGATCGTTGCGGCCATGCATTTCGGCGGGGCCGACGAGATCTTCGTGCTCGGCGGCGTGCAGGCGGTGGCCGCGATGGCGCTCGGCACCGAGACGATCTCGGCGGTGGACATGATCGTCGGCCCGGGCAATGCCTATGTGGCGGAAGCCAAGCGCCAGCTGTTCGGCCGCGTCGGCATCGACCTCCTGGCGGGACCGACCGAGACCCTGATCATCGCCGACGACAGCGTCGATGGCGAGATCTGCGCCACCGACCTGCTCGGCCAGGCCGAGCACGGGCCGACCTCGCCGGCGGTCCTGCTCACCAACTCGGAAAAGCTCGCGCGCGCCACCATGGGCGAGGTCGAGCGGCTGCTCGCGATCCTGCCGACCGCCGATGCGGCAGGAAAAGCCTGGGAGGATTTCGGCGAGGTGATCGTGTGCGACAGCACCGACGAGATGGTGAAGGAGGCCGACCGCATCGCCTCCGAGCACGTCCAGGTGATGACCCGCGACCCCGATTACTTCTTGAACCGCATGGTCAATTACGGGTCGCTGTTTCTGGGGCCGCGCACCAATGTGGCCTATGGCGACAAGGTGATCGGCACCAACCACACGCTGCCCACCAAGAAGGCGGCGCGCTATACCGGGGGGCTGTGGGTCGGAAAATTCCTCAAGACATGCACCTTCCAGAAAGTGATGACCGACGAGGCGAGCGCGATGATCGGCGAATACTGCTCGCGGCTATGCGTGCTCGAGGGCTTCCTCGGCCACGCCGAACAGGCCAATGTGCGGGTGCGGCGCTACGGCCGACGCAATGTCGGCTACGCCCAGGCGGCGGAGTGACTCATTTTTCCAACCTGTAGCCCGCATGGAGCGAAGCGGAATGCGG
>DATBBS010000386.1:0-1811 GCA_036270895.1 Xanthobacteraceae bacterium | reverse complement strand
GAAGCCGTCCCACAGCGAGCCGTCGAGCTTGCCCGCCTTGGCGATGGTGCCGCCCGCGATCACCATGTCGATGAGCTCGGTGATCGCGAACAGCCCGACCATGACGGGCACGAAGCTGACGCCGTCGAGCAGATAGACGCTGCCGAACGTGTAGCGCTCGGTGCCGAGGATCGAATCGACGCCGATGAGGCTGATCGCGATGCCGAGTGCGCCCATCGCGAGCCCCTTGATGGTCGAGCCGATCGCCGCCACCGACACCACCGTGAGACCGAGAACCGCGAGCGCGAAATATTCCGCCGGGCTGAAGGCCAGCGAGGCTTTGGCGACCGGCGCGGAAGCAAACATGAGGATCAGCACACCGACGATCCCGGCCACCATCGAGGCGCCGGCCGACAATCCCATCGCCACCTTGGCGTTGCCCTGCTGCGCCATCGGATAGCCGTCATAGGAGGTCGCGGCGGAGGAGGCCTCGCCCGGAATGTTGAGCAGGATCGAGGTGACCGAGCCGCCGAACGCGCCGCCGACCGAGATCGACGCCAGCATCAGCAGCGCCGAGAGCGGGTCCATCGAGAAGGTGAAGGGAATGAGGATCGCCATCGCGACCGGCGCGCCCAGGCCGGGCAGTACGCCGACCCACAAGCCGATCACCGTGCCGAGGGTCATGAAGAACAATTGCTTCCAGTGCAGCGCCGCGGCGAGGCCCAGGAGAAGGTTGTCGAGCATGTGCGCCGCCGTTGTCAGATGTCGGGAAACAGCTTGTCGGCCAGCCAATCGCCGACGATGCCGCGCGGAAGGCTCACGTCCAGGAGATACGGGCACAGCACACTCAGGATTACGACCGTCACGACCGCGACGACCACGATCTGGCGGCGATGCGGATAGTCCATCAGGACGGGCATCGCCAGCATGGCGGCCAGCGAAGCGACAACGAACCCGAACAGCCAGAACAGCAGGCCGAAGGCCGGCGCGCACAAGAGCGCGGTCAGGAAGCGGGGCCACCCGACCGTCGCGGCCGGGTCGTCGGCGGGCGGGAGCGGCACGTCGGCGAGCGGCCGGCGCAATTCGACTGCCGCGATGACGAGCGTGAGCAGGATGCCGGCGCCTCCGACGACCCACGGAAACAGCCGGGCGTCGAAGGGCAGGGGAAGCGCAAAACCGACGATGCCGGCGAAGAACACAAGCAGCACGGCGACGAGCGCGATCTCCTCGCGCCAAAAACTCCTGGCCCGTGCGTTCATGCGCTAACCCAGCACGTCCTTGTACTTCTCGATCTCGATGGCCTGCTTCGCGACCATTTGCTCGATCTGCGGCCGCGAGAGCAGCCTGAGAAATTCGCCGACCTTCTCCATCTGCTCCCACAGCATCGGATCCTTGAACGCCTTCTCGAAGGCGCCGGCCAGCACCGCGATGCGCTCGTCCGGCGCCTTCGGGGTCGTCATGGCGTACCAGATCTGATCGATCGGCGTGACGGCGAAGCCCTGCTCCTTCAGGGTGGGCACGTCGGCCAGCGCCTTTTCGCGAATCTCGCCGGTAACGCCCAGGAAGTGAAGGCTGTCGCGCTGGCGCGATCCCGACCCGGGTCCGCTGATCGCGGCGTCCACATGCCCGCCCATCACGGCCGGATAGGCCTTGCCCGATCCTTCGAAATGAACCATTCCGAACGGGATATCCAGCTCCCGCTGGATGGCGGCGAGCTGGATGTGGCTCGATCCGCCGCGCCCGATGGTGGCGACCACGACGCGGCGCTTCTTGCATTCATCGATGAAGTTCTGGAACGTGCGGATCGGCGAATCCTTGGCGACGCAGAGCTG
>DATBBS010000385.1:0-6102 GCA_036270895.1 Xanthobacteraceae bacterium | reverse complement strand
TGGTTCCGCCGCGGATGTGTGAGCGATAAGAAGACCTTACGGCCGGCTTAGCGCCACCGGACGGCCAGGGGGCCAGAATCCGCGTGTGAGATGGCGGCTATATAACGAGGCGGGTGCCCGAACGCAAGGCGAACGAGGCCCACCGGCGTGGCGAGGCAGTGATCCACCCAGGCCGGCGAACCGGCCCGTGCATCCAGCCGGGCCGTTACTGGCTAGGGTCCCCAGCCGGCGACCGGCACATTATTGCCCTTCACCAAGGTCGACGGCGCTTCGTGAATGACGAAATCGGCCGGCCCCTGGGTGATCTTGTTGGCGTCGTCGATGGCGTTGCCGAGCTTGATGTTGGGTGGTTTCGGGCCTTTCTGGTCGATGAACTTCAAATAAGCCGCCGTCAGCACGAATGTGTCCTTGTTGCCCGGCTTGAGCAGGAAGGCCTTGAGATCCTTCTTGGCCGGATCCTCGATGACCCAGGTGTATTGCCGGCGGAAGAATTTTGGGATGATGACCGCACCCTTGTCGGGTGCCGGCTTCGAGCCCGCCGGCCGCGTCTTGAGCGTCCGGTCGAGCGTGCCGAGGTCGGTGGTGTAGCCGTGCGCGGTCCAGATGTTGCGCTTCTTCGTTTGTGCCGCCGTGGCGACCGCGATGAGATCCCTGATTTCCTTCACCATCATCGAATCGTAGAAGGTGGGAAAGGCCCAGCCTTGCTCGACGAGCCAATGATTGAGGTCGATATCCTTGCCGCCTTTCGTGAGGATGATATCGCCGACGAAGCGGCCGTATTTATCGAAGACCTCATTGGGCTTGTTGACGCGCGTGACGACGCGGCACGGCAAAGCGCCGGTGCCGAATGTCTTGAGAAAGGTCGCCAGGGCGATCGTGGCGCTTTCCCCGAAATGCTGGCGCAGGTTTATGTGTCCGCGCGGAGGTCTGAAATGCAGCTCCGGCGCATCGATGCCCTGCAGGCGGACGGTGATCTGCGATTTGCTGTTGATCACCATTTTCGGCTTGCGCTTCTTGCCGGTTTTCTTGTCGACGGAATCGGAGCCTTTCATGAAAGCGCCCGCAAAGGCGCTTGTCGGCTTGGCGGGCGCGCCCGGCGTCTTCTGAAACGCGAAGGACGATGGTCCGACGACGTGCACGAGAATTTTGGCCGTGTCGGCGTCAGAGGTGCCCGTCGGCCAGAATTGCGCGATGTCGATCATGCCCGTGACGGTCAAAACCCCCTTTGGCTTTTCCATTTTGTCGCTCCCCGAGGCTGAGCTGATCCCGAGCCTGCCACCCTTCGTTGTCATGGACAAGGGTGACACCCTCAATTGCAGCATCGGGTTCCTGGCCGCCCAGGCGTTGCGCCAAGCTTGCCCAATCCGCGGATCACCATGGTGGCGGATCAGATCAAATGGATCGGCGGGCTCTCGATCCCATCGTGGGGGTCGGGGTCCTCACGTCACCGCGTTGGCATCGCGCAGGCTGTCCAACAGGGCGGCGCGCCGCATATAGATCTTGGACGCCGTCGGATCGTCGGCGGTGCGCCGCAGCTCGTCGAACTTGGCGGCGCGCGCGGCGGGGTCGCGCTCCTCCATCAGGCGCTTGTTGGCGATGGTCTGCGCCTGCACATATTCGACCGCGGCGTGGCGGCGCTGCCGGCTGTAGAGATCGAGCAGGTCCTCGGTCGCCTCGCCCTGGATGACGCGCGCGAGCTTCTCCGCCAGGTTGATGGCGTCGTGGATCCCGCCATTCATGCCCATGCCGCCGATCGGATTGTTGACATGGGCGCTATCGCCCGCGAGCAGGACCCGACCCTGGCGGAAGGTGGCCGCCACCCGCTGACTCACCGGATAGACGTTGACGTATTCGACCTGGTAGCGGCCCGGCTTGGGGAAGAATTTCTGCAAGCGCTCCTCGACCCGCTCGGGCGACAGCGACACCTCGTCGGGCTCCTCGTTGCCGACCGGGAAGATCGCCCGCCACAGCCCGCCCGCGCTTTCGCCGCGCACCTTGAACAGGTTGCACCACTCCGTCGGATCGGAAAAATAATTGCGAAACACCAGGTCCGGATTGACGGTGCCGAAATCGAAGCGGGTCGCGATCTTGATGAATTTTTCCGGATAGGTGAATCCCTGGAACTCGATGCCGGCGAGCCGGCGCACGGTGCTGCGCCCGCCGTCGCAGGCGATCACATAGGAGGCCGGCAACCTGCCCTCCCCGGCTTGCGACGTGAAGGCGATCTCGACGCCGTCGGGTGTCTGCGTCAGCCCGGTGACGCAATGGGCGAAGCGCACGTCGAAATCGTCCGCATTGGCGTATTCCGCCGCAATCGAGGCGGTGAGTTTGTACTGCTCGTATTGCAGCACGAAGGGAAACTCGAACTCGTCGCGCATGCGGGCGAGATCGAACTCGGCCACGACCGCGCTGGTCGCCCGGTCATGGAAGCGATAAGTCGGCGACACCAACCCGAGCGGGATGATCTTGCGCGTCACGCCCAGTTGGTCGAGGAGCCCGAGGGTCGGAGGGTGGATCGAGGCGGCGCGCTGGTCTTTCACCGGCGCCGGTTCCTGCTCGAACACCGTCACCGGCACGCCGCGCTGATTGAGCGCAAGCGCGCACACCATGCCGACCGGGCCGGCGCCGACGATCACGACGCGCGAATTGGCTTTCTGTTCCGTCATCCTGCGATGTCACTCTTGCGATGGATTTGACGCTCGGCCGCGTCTTGCGCGGCCAACCGGTATTCCTTCCGGATCTGATCCGGAATGTCGTGTGCGAAGAATGCTCCCCTACTCGGCCTTGATTCCCAACTCGCGGACGAGATCGCGCCAGAGCTCGGTATCGGCCGCGATGATCCTGGCGAAGTCCGCCGGCGTATTGACCAGCGGCTCGGCGCCCAGCCGCGCCAGGCGCTCGAGAAATTCCGGGCTTCGCTCCGCCGCCATGAGCTCGCGCGACAGCGCGTCGACGATATCGCCCGGCGTACGGGCCGGCGCAAGCAGGCCGTTATAGGTCACCACCGGCGGGCTCGGCAGCGTCTCGGCGATGGTCGGTACCGACGGAAGCTGCGGTGAGCGCTCGCGGCTGGTCACCGCGAGAGGCTTCATCTTGCCGGACTCCAGATAGGGCTTGAGCTCGACCGGTGTCGCCGACAGCATCGCGATCTGGCCGCCGAGGAGATCGGTGAAAGCCGGGGCGAGACCCTTGTAGGGAACGTGGATCATGTCGAGACCGGCGCTGTGGATGAATACCGCCGAGCTCACCTGGGTGAGACTTCCGGCACCCGCCGACGCATAAGGCACCTGCCCGGGCCTGGCTTTCACGTAGGCGATGAACTCGGCGAGGGTGCTCGCCGGAACCGCGGCGCTGACCGTGATCACGAAGGGGCTCGAGGCCACGATCGCGATGGGCGCGAAGTCCTTGAGCGGATCGAACTTGATGACGTGGGTGAAGGGCGCCATCGTGACCTGGAAAACCGGCGTGAACAGCAGCGTGTAGCCGTCGGGCGCGGATCTGGCGACCCGCTCGGCCGCCACCACGCCGGCGGCGCCGAGCTGGTTCTCCACGATGAATGTCTGGCGGAAAACGCTCTGCAGGCGCTCGGCCGTCAGCCGCGCGAGCAGATCCGTGATGCCGCCGGCCGCGAAGGGAACCACCAGCACCACTGGCCGCTCGGGCCACGCCGCCCGCGCGTCGCTCGCGCCGATGAGCAGCAGCGCAACGATGAGATACTTGACGATACGCCACATGGTGACCCGCATTCTGCCCTCCTGAGCCGGCATCCGCACACTCACGCGGTCACCGGCTCATGCACGGGCCATGCCAGCCGATCGGGGCCACCGCAGCCGCGCGCCGAGCGGCAATCCGCCGCGTCGTGGCGCGGATATCAGCCAGCCTTCGCGCCGGATTTGCGCGGGCGTTCACGCCGCCTTGGGGGCCGGCGTCACATCCTTGACGGCACCCTTCCACCCGCTCTCGGTCACGTCGAACACGATGCCCTCGGGAGTCTTGTATTTGACCTCGTAATAGACGTTCGGGCCGGTCTCCTTGCGGCCCGTCAGATAGCTTCCGCCCGCCGCGGTGATCGACTTGTCGATCGCGTCGAGATCGTCGACCCACATGCCGAAATGAATGAGACCGGACACGTTCTTCTGGCCCTCGAAGCCCGCGATCGGCTCGTCGCCGAAATTCAGCAGCGCGACATTCATGATCCCATCGGTCATGTAGACGCCGCGCTGGGCGTTGCCGGCGCGCGTCATGCCGAACGCCTTCTCGAAGAATTTCGCGGTGGCCTCCGGGTCGCGGACCGAGATGGCGATGTGGCGCAGCTTGCTGGCCATGAGACGGCTCCTTGTGTCTGTGCGTCCGCACTATGACCGCCGCAGCCGCGCCGGGTCAATCACCCTCGCGGTTTTGCCGCGGCGACTTGAAGTTGCGCGAGGCGCCGGACCCGCGCTGGAAAGCCGCAGGATCGCAGCGTATCGTCACGGCGGGTGAATGACCCCACGCTCCGCTCGGACATCAACATGCGCACGCAGGTCGGGATCATCGGCGCAGGCCCGGCGGGATTGTTCCTGTCGCACCTCTTGTATCGCGACGGCGTCGACTGCGTGGTGCTCGAGGCGCGCAGCCGCCAGCATATCGAGACGCGCGTGCGCGCCGGCGTGCTCGAGCAAGGCACCGTCGACCTGATCCATGAGCTCGGGCTCGGCGCGCGCATGAGGCGCGAGGGGATGGTCGACCACGCACTCGACATTCGGTACCGTGACGGCCTCATCCATCTCGATCTTCCCGCCCTCACGGGCGGCAGATCCGCCACCATCTATGGCCAGCAGGAACTGGTGAAGGATCTGGTCGCCGCCCGGCTCGCGGACGGCGGCGCGCTGCGCTTCGAGGCCGAGGTCGTCGGGCTCGACGGCGTCGAGGGTCCCACCCCGGAGATCCGCTACCGCGCCGGCGGCGAGACGCATACGCTCGCCTGCGAGGTGATCGCCGGCTGCGACGGCTTCCATGGGGTCTGCCGGGACGCTTTTCCGCCGGGAACCCTCACCACCTACGACCGCGTTTTTCCCTTCGGCTGGCTCGGCATCCTGTCCGAATCCCCGCCGCTGCGCGAGATGACCTACGTCAATCACGCGCGCGGCTTCGCCTTGTGCAGCCGGCGCTCGCCCAAGATTTCGCGCCACTACCTGCAGGTTGCGCCGGACGAGAATCCGGAGCTCTGGCCGGACGACCGGTTCTGGGACGAGCTTCGCGTGCGGCTGGGCAACGGCGCCGGCGAGCTCATCGAGGGCCGCATCTTCCAGAAGGGCGTGACGCCCGTGCGCTCCTTCGTGGCCGCGCCCATGCGTCACGGCCGGTTGTTTCTCGCCGGCGATGCCGCCCATATCGTGCCGCCGACCGGCGCCAAGGGCCTCAACCTCGCGGTCGCCGACGTGCGGGTGCTTGCGCGCGCGCTCGCCGAATATTTCCGCACCGGCAGCGGCGAGCGGCTCGACCGCTATTCCGAAACCTGCCTCCGGCGGGTGTGGAAGACGGTGCGCTACTCGACCTACATGACAAACCTCCTGCACCGCTTCGACACCCACACCCCGTTCGATCGCCAGCTCCAGCAGGCCGAGCTCGCCTGGATCGCGGGCTCGCGCACCGGGGGCGCGGCCGTGGCGGAAAACTATGTCGGGTTGCGGTTCGAGGACGACTGAATGCCGCGCATCGCGCCGCGACCGGCTGGTACGAGGCGCGGCCATTCTGTAAAATCCCCTGTTCAGCCGGCTGCCCGGCCGCGACCCTGCTTTTTGTGAGGCCCCCATGGCATCGACCCAAAACCAGCCCGTCGTGCGGATTGCGCCCAACAACCCGGTGTTCGACCTGCCGGTCATCGTCGGGATCGAGGAAGGGCTGTTCGCCAAGGCCGGGCTCGACGTGAGCTTCTCGGCCACTTACGCGGACCGGGAGAAGGACCGCGTCGGCAGTGCAGTCATGTCGCGCCTCAAGGAGCAGCTGTTCGATTGCGGCTCGGCCGACAGCTACAATGTGTGCGAATGGGCGAGCATCGACCGGCTCGAGCGCGGCAACCGCGGCGGCAACATCGCGGCGTTGCGGGCGGCGGTCGCCGCG
>DATBBS010000384.1:0-2130 GCA_036270895.1 Xanthobacteraceae bacterium | reverse complement strand
GAGCTCGCGCAGCGTGGCGCCCACCACCGTCGCGCCGTGGCGGCGCATCAGCACGACCGAATGCGGCCCGAGCGCGCGCGCCAGCGAGGCGCCCTCCTCCGGCTTCACCACCAGCAGGTTGGTGTCGCCGAACTCGTCCAGGCTGTCCCAGAAAGGCACCTTGGCGCCGATGGTGGCGCCGAGATGAAAGACCGGCACCAGCGGCTCGCCGGTGATGCAGAACGGCATGACGGCGGGCGCGTGATGGTGGCAGACCGCCATCACGTCGGGCCGCGCCTTGTAGATCTCGCCATGGATGACGCGCTCGGAATACAGCTGGACGCTCGGCGGCGCCACCGGCGCGGAATCGAGGGTGAACTCGAGAATATCGGCCGGCTCGATCAGTTCGGGCGAGCGCGAGCGCGGCAGCAGATAGCGGCCGGGATCGCCCGGATGGCGCACGCTGACATGCCCGAAGGCGTCGAGCACGCCCTCATGGCCGAGAATGCGGTTGGCGACGGCGAGCTCGTAGCGTGTATCGGCGAGACTTTCGGGCACGGTATGTCCTTGGGCTGATGGCGAAGGGACCGCAAGAAAGCCGAAAGGAGCGGCGGTGCGCAAGCGCGATGGCCAGGCTCACCCGATCTGGCGCCTCATGGGTTCGCCATGCGAGTCCGGTACCTCGTCGTGGATCTCATCCCAGGGGTACCGTCCAGGGTTGGGTTTCCTGCAAACAGCAGGGAATCTGCAGGGACGCGTGCGTTCGCATGGATACGCACCCCCGGCTTGCACGACTTGGCGCCTCATGGGCTCCCAATGCGAGCCGGTACCTTGTGGTGGAGCTCATCCCGGGGGTGCCGCCCAAGGGCGGGTTTCCTGCAAACAGCAGGGAATCTGCAGGGACGCGTGCGCTCGCGGGGACGCGCAGCCCTGTGAGAATGCGATCCGGCATCGGCGTTTCTCCAAAGGAAAGGCCGCCCGGAGGCGGCCGATGGCGCGAGGCATGTCGCTCTCATGTGAACGCCCGGGCTGTGGGGCACGCAGGTCGGGTTTACCCGACCTGCGCATTAAAAAACCGATCTCGGGCAGGCCCGAGATCGGCGCGCGATTCCAAGTGTGGATTTTCTCCTATCACATTTTGAGCGGTTTGGCGAATTTGACGCTGTCAAGATTCATGTTGGGGCGGTGTTCGCTCTCAGTGCTTGGAGATCATTCCTCTCTCGGAGGAAAGCCTTACCTTAAATTCCCGCAGAAGCGCTGGATGCGCTCGCAGGCGTCCTGCAGCGCGGTGGTGGCGGTGGCGTAAGAGATGCGGAAGGCCGGGCCGAGGCCGAACGCCGAGCCCTGCACCACCGCGACGCCTTCGGCCTCCAGGAGCTCGGTGACGAAATCCTCGTCGCTGGCGAGCTTCTTGCCGGTCGGCGCGGTCTTGCCCATGGTGCCGGCGCAGGAAGGGAAGACGTAAAAGGCGCCCTCCGGCTTCGGGCACACAATTCCCTTGGCCTGGTTGAGCATGGCGACGCAGAGGTCGCGCCGCTCCTTGAAGATCTTGTTGTGCTTCGGAATGAAGTCCTTCGGCCCGTTGAGCGCCTCGACCGACGCCCATTGCGAGACCGCGGCCGGGTTCGAGGTCGACTGCGACTGGATCATCGCCATCGCCTTGATGAGAGGCTCGGCGCCACCCGCAAAACCGATGCGCCAGCCCGTCATGCAATAGGCCTTGGAGACCCCATTGAGTGTGAGGGTGCGCTCATAGAGCCTCGGCTCGACCTGCGCCGGGGTGAAGAATTCGAAGTCGTCATAGACCAGGTGCTCATACATGTCGTCGGTCAGCACCCAGACATGCGGGTGCTTCACCAGCACGTCGGTGAGCGCCTTGAGCTCCGACCTGGTATAGGCGGCGCCGGTCGGGTTCGACGGCGAGTTGAGGATCAGCCACTTGGTCTTCGGCGTGATCGCCCGCTCGAGCGCGGCGGCGGTCATCTTGAAGCCGCTCTCCATGGTGGTGTCGACCGCGACCGGCTCGCCGCCCGCCAGCAGCACCATCTCGGGATAGCTCACCCAATAGGGCGCCGGGATGACCACCTCGTCGCCCGGATTGAGCGTCGCCACCAGCGCGTTGTAGAGCACCTGCTTGCCGCCGGTGCCGAT
>DATBBS010000383.1:0-2356 GCA_036270895.1 Xanthobacteraceae bacterium | reverse complement strand
GGTCAGCACACCTTTGGCGTAATCCGAGATGACGACAACCGAATGATCGGCGACAAGCTCGCGCGCCAACCGGAGCATGTCTTCGCGGATGTACGGATCAAGCGGGATCGCGCTTTCGCGGTCGGCGCGCAGGAGCTGCTGCTGATTGCCTGCGAGATAGCGCGTCTTGACTGTGGTCGTGCGCTGCGGCTGGACGAGCACATGCGCCTCGGCGCCGTCCTGTGCTTCTACCAGGCGCCCAATCTCGCGACCGGCTTCATCGTTGCCGACAACAGAGATGAACGATGCCGCCGCCCCCAGCGCCCGCAGATTGCGCAGCACGTTTCCCGCGCCGCCCAACGTCTTCATTTCGCGTTCGATCCACAGCACAGGGATCGGTGCTTCGGGCGACACTCGCTCCACTTGGCCATAAACATAGTGATCGAGCATCACGTCGCCGATGCACAACACGCGCGCCGTCTTTAGCCGGTCGACGTAGGGTAGGAGCTCGGCGTTGTAGGCCATTGGCAATTCGTGAGATGGAAGCTACGTGGTCTTGTGACAGTCCCGGCCAGATCCGCGCAAGGAAAATGCCACGGCATTCTTGTCGTTCTCGCGTGAAATGCGACTATTCGTCTCGTTTTGGTTCAGCGGCGGCGCAGCAGCAGATAGGTGGCGCCGGGACCCCCGTGATGCGGCTGCGCCGGCGCGATCGCGAGGATGTGCCGCCGCAGCTCCAGTTCCTCCAGCCAGCGCGGGACCGAACTCTTGAGGACGCCAGGCCCGCTTTGGCCAAGCCCCCGCCCGGTGATGACGAGCACGCAACGCCGTCCCGCGGCGCGCGACGCTGCGATGAAGGCAGCGAGGGTCCCGTGCGCCTCGGCTTGGGTCATTCCGTGAAGATCAAGGCGCGCCTCAATTCTGTGCAGCCCACGCTTCAGCCGTTCGGCGTTGGCGCGGTCGATCCCGGCAAACCGGTCGAGCGGCGGCATGTGTTGCGGTGTAGTTCGCCCTCTTTCAACCCGCGCTGGCGCAACGTCCACCTCGCGGCGCGACCCCGCCGAAATTGCCGGCGTGGCGCCGCGCAACGGCCGGACGTCGCGAACCGCTTCTCGCCACAATCCGTAATCACGCCGCGGGCCGGCTATGTCCCTCGTTCCCTTCACTTCTCGCCGCCTCACCATTCTCGACGAGAACGATATGGAGACGCATGGGCCCGTGCGCACCCAGTTCAATGTGCTGCTCGATATCCGCCGTGCGTGATGGACCGGTGACGAGATTGACGGCGCGCGGCAAGGCTCCCGCGGTTGCGGCGGCGCGCAGGCGGTCCCAGCCATCCTCGTAGGTCGCGACCACTTGGTCGCGGCG
The DNA here is from genome assembly GCA_036270895.1 of Xanthobacteraceae bacterium. Taxonomy (GTDB): domain Bacteria; phylum Pseudomonadota; class Alphaproteobacteria; order Rhizobiales; family Xanthobacteraceae; genus JAVDCA01. The sequence goes on along the minus strand of DATBBS010000383.1, from coordinate 1,009 downwards.
GACCATCACGATATGGGTTTCCGGCAGAAAATTGAGCGTTGTTGGGGTCTGCGCACCCGAAATCAGCATCAATGTCCCGGTCTCGGCAATTGCGGCATGACAGGGGGTTAGGCTGACCCGGTCGTCCGCTTCAGCCCGGCCGCGGCGGATCTGCAGCAAGGGCCAAGCATCCCACGGGATCGCGTCGAGGCTCGGATCGGGAGCCATGACGAGCTGAGCCGGAAGGTTCTCCGCGGCGAGATAGTGTGCGACCGCCTCCGGCACCGCCGCGGGTGAGCTCACTCTTGCGACGGTCGCCTGCACTTCTTCGGCCATCGCAACGAACAACTCGACCCGCGCCCGCTCGTCGAGCGCGGCCGCTCGGGCGGGAACCAAATTTCGGCAGTGCGTAGCGACGCGAGCGCCCAACGCCGCCACCGCGTGGGCGTCAAGGCGACCGCGGCCTAGCGAATTCCGGACAGTCGCGAGAATTTGTTTGCGGGCACCGCTCACCTCGCGTCTCCCTTCTTCCTCCGCTGCGCCCAGAGGCTTTGGAAGCTGCGGCCCTCTGGCGCCGGCATATCGCGCACCTCGGTCCAGCCGGCGGCGAGCGGCAGAGTGCGGAACCGGCCGCGCCGGCCGCCGGCCCAGCCGAGCGCCCGGCTGGCTATCTCGGTAAACACGTGATAGAGCGCCGGGCGGCGCGCCACCCATGCCCATGCTGCAAGGCCGCAGCGGTAGGTTGGCGGGCTCAGTTTCTTGGCGTATTCGCGCTCGCGCCAATGGCGCATCATCTTGGGCAGCGGGATCTTGACCGGGCACACGCTCTCGCAGCGCCCGCAAAACGTCGAGGCGTTCGGCAGATGTCCAGCTTCTTCGATGCCGATCAGGCTCGGCGTCAATACCGCGCCCATCGGCCCCGGATAGACCCAGCCATAGGCATGGCCGCCAACCGCGGCGTAAACCGGACAGTGGTTCATGCACGCCGAACAACGGATGCAGCGCAGCATGTCCTGGAATTCCGTGCCGA
>DATBBS010000382.1:0-4047 GCA_036270895.1 Xanthobacteraceae bacterium | reverse complement strand
TACACGGCCTCGCATAAGTCCGCCCGTGTGACTGTCTTTCCGGTCATCGCCCAGCCCCAATCACGCCAGAGTTCCCGCTTGAAAATCAACGATATGTGCTGGATTACGCTTGGTCAACAGGGGGTTAGAGCATTAATGGCGATGAAGCGCCGTGGCCGATGGCGGTCCGGAGGGCGTGGAATTCGCCGCGCAGCCCCCGGTTGCGCGGCCATCTTGCGGATCGTGTGGTCGCCCGCCCCGCATATTCGCTCCCCGATCGCGCGCCGCGCGAGCGGTTCGCGCCGCGCAGCGCCCGACCCTACCAGCGCAGCAGCGTGGCCCCCCAGGTGAAGCCGCCGCCCATCGCTTCCAGCAGGATCAGATCGCCCTTCTTGATGCGCCCGTCGGCAACGGCGACCGACAGCGCGAGCGGGATCGAGGCCGCCGAGGTGTTGCCGTGCTTGTCGACGGTGATCACGACCTTCTCGGGCGCGATGCCGAGCTTCACGGCGGAAGCGTCGATGATGCGCTTGTTGGCCTGGTGAGGGACGAACCAGTCGATGTCCTCGGCGGTGTAGCCGCTCTCGACGAAGCAGTCGCGAATCACGTCGGTGATCATCGCCACCGCGTGCTTGAAAACGTCGCGGCCTTCCATGCGGAGATGTCCGACCGTGCCGGTCGAGCTCGGGCCGCCGTCGACATAGAGCTTGTCCTTGTAGCGGCCATCGGAACGCAAGCGCGAGACCAGGATGCCGCGATCCTCGCGCGTGCCTGGCAATTGCTGCGCCTCCATGATCACGGCGCCGGCGCCGTCGCCGAACAGCACGCAGGTGCCGCGGTCGCTCCAGTCGAGGATGCGCGAGAAGGTCTCGGCGCCGATCACCAGCGCGCGCTTGAAGGTGCCGGCCTTGAGCAGCCCGTCGACAGTCGCGAGCGCATAGACGAAGCCGGAGCAGACCGCATGCAGATCGAATGCGGCGCCCTGCGTGATGCCGAGCCCGGCTTGCACCGACACCGCGCTCGCCGGAAACGTATTGTCCGGCGTCGCGGTCGCGAGCACGATCAGGTCGATCGACGGCGCTTCCACATGCGCCGCCGCGAGCGCGGCTTTCGCCGCCTTGATGGCGAGGTCGGAGGTGTTCTCGCCGGCCGCCGCGATGCGGCGCTCGCGGATGCCGGTGCGCTGGGCGATCCATTCGTCGGAGGTGTCGACCTTGCGGGCGAGCTCCGCATTGGTGAGGACCTGCTCGGGCAGATAGCGCCCGACGCCGAGAATAACCGAACGCGTCACGCTCACGAGACCGCCCCCGCCGCCAGAGGCGCGCCCTGCTGTCGCGCTCCGAGCATGCCGTTGATCTTCGCGAGGAGCTCGTATTTGGCCATGTCGTAACCGAGATCGATCGCCGCCGCGAAGCCTTCCGGGTCGGTGCCCCCGTGACTCTTGATCACGACGCCGTTGAGACCGAGGAAGACCCCGCCATTGGCGCGGCGCGGGTCCATCTTCTCCTTCAGGGCACGAAACGCCTGGCGGGCGAAAAAATAACCGATCTTCGCCATCACGGTGCGACTCATGGCGCTCCTGAGATGCTCGGCGAACTGCTTGGCGGTTCCCTCCGCGGTTTTGAGGGCGATATTGCCGGCGAATCCTTCCGTCACCACCACATCGACCGTGCCCTTGCCGATGTCGTCGCCCTCGACGAAGCCGTAGTAGTCGAATGGGCCGTGCGGCGCCTCGCGCAGCATGCGGCCGGCCTCGCGCACCTCGTCGAGGCCCTTGACCTCCTCGACACCGATGTTGAGCAGACCGATCTTGGGCCGCTCCAGGTCGAACAGCACTTGCGCCATCGCGCCGCCCATCGCTGCGAGATTGACGAGATGGTGCGCATCCGCCCCGATCGACGCGCCGAGGTCGAGCACGATCGATTCGCCGCGCAGCGTCGGCCACAGCGCCGCGATGGCGGGCCGATCGATGCCGTGCATGGCCTTCAGGTTGAACTTGGCCATGGCCATGAGGGCCCCGGTATTGCCCGCCGACACGGCGGCATCCGCCTCGCCCTTCTTCACCGCGTCGAGCGCCAGCCACATCGACGATTTCCAGCGGCCATGGCGCAGCGCCTGGCTCGGCTTCTCGTCCATCTTGACCGCCACGTCGGTGTGAACCACACGCGACACCGCGACGAGCGCCAGATGCTGCCGGAGCAACGGCTCGACCACCGCGGCATCACCGAAAAAAATGAATTCGCTGTCCGGATGGCGGCTGAGCGCGAGCCCGGCGCCGGGCACGACCACAGCCGCGCCGCGGTCACCCCCCATGGCGTCGAGCGCAATTCGAACCTTTTTCGGCATGGATCGGCGACGGTCTCTCGGTGGAGGCTCGGTCCGATGCGACCGACTGGCCCGGGCAGCCGGGACAATAGCGTGTCGGCGGCTTGAGACAATGGGAGATTTTCCGGCCGATTTCGGCCGATTTTCCGGCAATCCAACGAATCAGGGCACCTCGGCTCAGTGTTTCGGCGGTTCCGGCTTCAACTTGGCGAGCACCGCGAAGGGGTTGGCGGCAGGATCCTCGCCCGGACCTTTCGGGGCGTCGAACACCGCGTCGGCCTTACGCGGGTAGGGATCGATCCCGAGCAGCAGGAATTCGGTCGCCACAGCCCCGAGATCCACGGTTCCATTGACCAGAATTTCCGGTCCATCCGGGGCGTCGGGATCGATCGGGTCAGGTATCTGCTCGGGCTCGGGCAGCGGCTCGGCCTCGGCCTCGGCCGGCACGAAGACGAGGTCGATCGATTCGCGCACGTCGCTCGTGATCGGCTCGAGCGTCACCACGCAGGTCTGTTCCACCGTCGCCAAGACCTCGCCCTGGAGCTTGAGGCCGGAGCCCTGCCGGGTCAGGTCGAAGCTCGCCTGCAGGCGTGGCAGCGCTTTCGCCCCCGCGACGGTCGCCACCGCGGCGCGCGTCGTTTCGTCGGCCACGAGGTCGCGATGGAGTCCGGCTTCCGGGATGTCATCGCGACGCACCGGAAGGCTCCAGGGAATCTTGGATGAGATCTTTGCGACCTTCGCGTTCATGATGCGGTTCCTCGGACCAGTGCCGGGATCGTGTCGGGATCGGGGAAGCGCAGCGCCTCGCCGGTCAAGTCCGCCACCGGTATGTCGTCGAGCCGCCGCGCCGCCAGCCGCGCATAGGCCGCAAGCCGGCGGGCGGATCCCGACGGCGTCGCTTCGCCGAGCACATTGCGCCCAAGAGCGATAGCAAGATCGTCCTCGGCCGCCGCCGTGAGCGCGCGATCATAGGTTTCGAGCCGGCCGTAAAAAGCTGCGGCCAGCTTCTGCATCTTCTTCGGAACGCTCAGGTCGCCCACTCCCATCTCACGCAGATTGTGGTCCATGTCACGGCAGAACATATCGAAAACATCCTGGCCGAGCGACCCGGCCGCCGCGGGGTCGCGGCCCAGCCGGCGACACAACAGCGCGAGATGGAGCAGGATCATGTCGAATCTCCCCTCGGCCGTATCCGGCACCCCGAAGCCGAGGTAGAAGCTTGGGTTGCGGGCCTGCGCCACGATCGCGCCATAGAGCGCGGCAATGGTGGCGGCTCGGGGGTCGCGGCGAAACAACCGAAAAATCATGGCGCTACTTGCTGTTGGGATTTGGCGCATTGAAATCCCGCCGGCGGCGAGTTAGGTCAACGGCGCGGCCGATGCAAGGGGAATGCGGCAGTTGAGCCAACCAGGTCACCACCCACACCGTCGACAGCCGGCGCGCTGGCGCGCGGCTGTGCTCGTGCTCGGCGCCCTGCTCGGCGGCTGCATCACCCAGTCCTATCAGCGCGGCTATCTGGTTCCGGAGGGCGCGCTCGACCAGATTCCGCTCGGCGCGTCTCAGGAGCAGGTCCTGATCGTGCTCGGCACACCTTCGACCGTCGCCACCATCTCGGGCGAAGTGTTCTATTATATTTCGCAGCGCACCGAGCAGACCTCGTTCCTGCCGCAAAAGGAAGTCGACCGGCGCGTCATCGCGGTCTATTTCGACAAGAACCGCAAGGTCGAGCGGCTCGCCAATTAC
>DATBBS010000381.1:0-2019 GCA_036270895.1 Xanthobacteraceae bacterium | reverse complement strand
TTCGCCGGAAAATGCCCGAACGGCCCGAAAGGACCTCACGCGATGCGTGGCGCGCTTGGCGGTCCGCGCGTGCTGCTGCGACGGCTTCGCGAGGTGATGGCGGAGCCGGTCAGCGCGCAGGATCGCCTGGACAAGATCGTGGTGCTGATTGCCGCCAACATGGTGGCGGAGGTGTGCTCCGTCTACGTGTTGCGCGTCGACAGCACGCTCGAGCTCTACGCCACCGAGGGCCTCAAGCGCGAGGCCGTCCACCAGACCGTGCTGCGCTCGGACGAAGGCCTGGTCGGCCTGGTGGCGAGCGAAGCCAATCCGATCAACCTGTCGGAAGCGCAAGACCATCCGGCCTTCTCCTACCGGGAGGAGACCGGCGAAGAGATCTACCACTCGTTCCTCGGGGTCCCGATCCTGCGCGCCGGCAACACGCTCGGCGTCCTGGTGGTGCAGAACCGCGCGCGGCGCACCTATTCGGAGGAGGAAGAGGAGGCGCTGCAGACCACCGCGATGGTGCTCGCCGAGATGATCGCCTCGGGCGAATTGTCGGCGCTCGCCAAGCCCGGCGCCGAGCCCGCGGTCCGCCGTATCCTCCGACTGAAGGGGGCGGCGCTGAGCGAGGGCATCGCGCTCGGCCATGTGGTGCTGCACGAGCCGCGCGTCGTCATCACCAATTTCATCGCCGACGACCTGCCGAAGGAGAGCAAGCGTCTGGCGACGGCGATCGAGACGCTACGGTCCGACCTCGACCAGATGTTCGAGCACGGCGACGTCGCGGACGCCGGCGAGCACCGCGAGGTGCTCGAAGCCTATCGCATGTTCGCCAATGACCGCGGCTGGGTGCACAAGCTGGAAGAGGCGGTGATGACCGGCCTGACTGCCGAAGCCGCGGTCGAGCGCGTTCATTCGGACATCCGCGCCCGCATGCTGCGCCAGACTGATCCCTATCTGCGCGAGCGCCTGCACGATCTCGAAGACCTGGCCAACCGCCTGCTGCGTCTGCTGCTCGGTCACGACCACGCGCCCTCGCGCGAGAGCCTGCCGGAAAACGCCGTGCTGGTCGCCCGCATGATGGGACCGGCGGCGCTGCTCGACTACGACCGCAAACGGCTGCGCGGCCTCGTGCTGGAGGAAGGCGGCCCGAATTCCCATGTGGCGATCGTGGCGCGCGCGCTGGGCATCGCGGCGGTGGGCGAGGTCCCCAACGCGACCGGCGTGGTCGATCCGGGCGACGCCATCATCGTGGACGGCTCGGCGGGGGACGTGCATATCCGGCCGTCGTCCGACCTGGAGTCCGCCTATGTGGAGCGGGTCCGCCTGCGCGCGCGGCGGCAGCAGCAATATCTCGCGCTGCGCGAGAGGCCTTGCGTCACCAAGGACGGCGAGGCGGTGACGCTGCTGCTCAATGCCGGGCTGGTGGTCGACCTGCCGCATATTTCCGAGACCGGCGCCGCCGGCATCGGGCTGTTCCGCACCGAGATGCAGTTCATGGTCGCATCGCAGTTCCCACGCGCGGGCGAACAGCAACAGCTCTACCGCGCGGTGCTGGACGCGGCGGCGGATCGGCCGGTGACCTTCCGCACCCTCGATATCGGCGGCGACAAGGTGCTGCCCTATATGCGCAACGTCGAGGAGGAGAATCCCGCGCTCGGCTGGCGCGCGATCCGGCTCGGCCTCGACCGCCCCGGTCTGCTGCGCAGCCAGGTGCGGGCGCTGCTGCGCGCGGCGGCCGGCCGCGAGCTGCGCATCATGTTCCCGATGATCGCGGCGGTGCACGAATTCGACGAGGCCAAGTCCCTGGTCGAGCGCGAGCTCACCCATCTGCGCCGCCATGGCCACAAGCTGCCGGACAGCGTCGATATCGGCACCATGGTGGAGGTGCCGTCGCTCCTGTTCCAGCTCGACGAGCTGCTCGAGCGGGTCGACTTCCTGTCGGTCGGCTCGAACGACCTGGTGCAGTTCTTCTATGCGGTCGACCGCGGCAATTCGCGGGTGGCGGGCCGTTTCGACGATCTCTCGCCGCCGGTG
>DATBBS010000380.1:0-2552 GCA_036270895.1 Xanthobacteraceae bacterium | reverse complement strand
GCCGCCCGGTCCGGAGCGGCCGACGGACAGCTTGATCCCGGCCTGAAGCTGCTCCGATTGCCGGAAATAGTGGCGGGCGCATTCGGCAAGCGTGGATCCGGCGAGCTCGACGATGCCCTGGTAGCGATCGGTGTCCTCGCCTTGATCGACGGTGAAGGCGATATAGCCGGAGCCGACGAGCAGCGGCACCGATGGCGAGGACGCCCGGGCACGGGCCAGCGCCGCCTCGAGCTTCGCCTTGTCGTATTGCGCATAACCGCGCAAGGCGCCCTCGGTCGAAACGTCCGCCACCATCATCCGGATCGGTCCGTCGCCCTTGGTCTGGAGTGTGAAGATCCCGTCGTATTTGAGCGCCCCGGCGAGCACCACGGCCAAGGTGATGGCTTCGCCGAGCATCGCCGCGACCGGTTCCGGGTAGTCGTGCTGCGACAGGATTCGATCGATCGCCGGCCCCAGCCGCACGAGGCGACCGCGCAACGCAAAGGGGTCGATGCGGAAAGGTTGGATCAGATCGTCGGGTGCGGTCTGGCTGAGCGAATTCAATGTCGGGCGCTCCGGCGTCAATGCTGGGAATAGAATATCATTCCGGAACGCCCAAAGGGCAGGCCCGGAAACGATGAACACCAGTCTTCGCCTAAATTCCCCAGGTCCGTGTCCTTGGATTCCGGGCTCGGGAGATTCGCCCCATCCCCGGACCGACTAGCGAAGACACCAGGCGAGAATCCCCTTCTGGGCATGGAGCCGGTTCTCCGCCTCGTCCCAGACGACCGATTGCGGACCGTCGATGACCCCGGCGGTAACCTCTTCACCGCGTTTTGCCGGCAGGCAGTGCATAAAGATCGCGTTGGGCTTGGCTCGGGCCATCAGATGCTCATCGACGCGGTACGGCGCCAGCATGTTGTGGCGGTTGACGCTCGCTTCAACGCCCATCGATATCCAGGTGTCGGTGACGACGCAATCCGCCCCGGAAACCGCCTGGATCGGGTCGGCCGTCAATTCGACCCGGCCTCCTTCGCGGCGTGCCCAGTCGAAGAGCCGCTGCGGCGGGCTGAGCTCCTCCGGGCAGGCGAGCCGCAATGTGAAGCCGAAGCGAACCGCCGCGTGAACCCAGCTGGCGGCGACATTGTTGCCGTCGCCGCTCCAGGCCACGATCTTGCCGGCGACCGGACCCTTCTTTTCCTGCAAGGTCATCACATCGGCCATGATCTGGCATGGATGCGAGGTGTCGGTCAGCCCATTGATCACCGGAACGGTGGCGTGCCGGGCGAGATCGTCGAGTTTGCGCGGCTGGTTCGTGCGGATCATGATCGCGTCGACATACCGCGACAGCACGCGCGCGGTATCGGCCACGGTCTCGCCGCGCCCCAGCTGGCTATCGGCGGCGCTGAGGTAGATCGTCTCGCCGCCGAGTTGGCGCATCGCGACCTCGAACGACACGCGGGTCCGCGTCGACGGTTTCTCGAAGATCATCGCCAAAATCTTGCCGGCGAGCGGCCGGTCGCGACGGCCGTTCTTGTACGCAAAGCCGGTATCGATGATCGCCCGCAGCTCGGTGGGGTCGAACTGGTCGATGTCGAGAAAATGCCGCGGCGGATCGGGCGGCGCATGCTGCTCGCCGATCGACGCCAGTTCGCGCGCCGCGCTTCTCACGCCGGCCATTCCCGAGCCACCTTGTTGATGATGTCGAGCGCCTCGTCGATGTCGCGCTCACCGACGATCAGCGGCGGCAGAATGCGCAGCACATTGTCGCCCGCCGTCAGGGTCAGCAACCCATTCTGCCGCAGTTTCGTGACAAAATCGCCGGCTGTCACGACACAGCGGATGCCGAGCAACAGGCCGGCGCCCCGCACTTCCGCGAACAGCTTGGGGTAGGACTGGGCGAAAGTTTCGAGCCGCGCTCGCAGCAGCCTGCCCATCTGGTCCACGCGGGCGAAGAAACCGGGCTCGAGCATCGTGTCGAGGACGGCATTGCCCGCCGCCATCGCCAGCGGGTTGCCGCCAAAGGTCGATCCGTGGGTCCCCGCCACCATCCCGACCGCGGCGCGCTCGGTGGCAAGACAGGCGCCGACCGGCAAGCCGTTCCCGAGCGCCTTCGCAATCGCCATGATGTCGGGCGGAACGCCCTCCCATTCGTGCGCGAAGAGCTTCCCGGTGCGTCCCATGCCGCACTGAACCTCGTCATAGACGAGCATCAGGCCGAACTCGTCCGCAATGTCGCGCAGCCCGCGCAGGTATCCCTCGGGCGGGGCCCGTACGCCTCCTTCGCCTTGGATCGGCTCGACCATGATCGCGGCGGTCTCCTTGCCGATCGCGGCGCGCATCTCGTTCAGATTACCGAAGGCGACGTGGTCGAAGCCCTCCATTGGCGGCCCGAAACCCTTGAGATAGGCCTCGTTGCCCGCGGCCGCCAAGGTCGCAAAGGTGCGGCCGTGGAACGAGCCGTGACAGCCGATCACGCGATAGCGCTCGGGATGGCCGGTCTCGGACTGGTATTTGCGTGCGACCTTGATCGCCAGCTCGCACGCTTCGGCGCCGGAATTGCCGAAGAACAC
>DATBBS010000379.1:0-18945 GCA_036270895.1 Xanthobacteraceae bacterium | reverse complement strand
GCCCACGGCCTTGAGCTTTGCGACCCAGCGTTCCGCCGTATCTCGCGCCAGCGCCTCGCCGATCAAGGCGTCGAGCACGCTCCGGTTCTCGACGCGCGCCCGGTTGGTGGAAAAGCGCGCATCCTGGGCCCATTCGGGATGACCGAGCATGCCCGCGCATTTGCCGAACTGCGAGTCGTTGCCGACCGCGAGCGCCATCATGGCGTCCGCCGCCGCATAGGTGGTGTAGGGAACGATGCTGGGATGACCGTTGCCGAAGCGGCCGCCGCCGCGGCCCGCCGCGAGGTAATTGGCCGCGACGTTGACCAGCATGGCGAGCGAGCTCTCGTAGAGCGAAACCTCGACCTTCTGACCCTTGCCGGTGCGGCTCCTGGCGTTGAGCGCGGCCAGGATCGAATTGCTGGCCAGCATGCCGGTGCACACATCGACGATCGCGACGCCGTATTTGGTCGGGCCGCCCTCGGGCGCACCGCAAATGCTCATCAGCCCGGATTCGGCCTGCAGGATGAAGTCGTACCCGGGCAGCGCGGCCTTGGGCCCGCTCGATCCGTAGCCGGTGATCGAGCAGCGCACCAGCCGGGGCGCATGCTGTTCGAACCAGGAGTCGCCAAAACCCCATTTGGCGAGCGTGCCGAGCTTGAAATTGTCGACCAGGACGTCGGCGCGCTTGACCAGCTCCCGCAGGACCGCCTGCCCGCCGGGCGCTGCCATGTTGAGGGTCAACGAGCGCTTGTTGCGGTTGACCCCGAGGAAATAGGCGGCCTCGCCGGCGACGAAGGGCGGGCCCCAGGCCCGGGTATCGTCGCCGCTGCCCGGCGGCTCGACCTTGATGATCTCCGCCCCCATGTCGCCGAGCATCATGGTGCACAGCGGCCCCGCCAGGATGCGGGTGAGATCGACCACGCGGGTTCCGGCGAGCGGACCGTTCGATTGCTCGGTCATCGCCGGGTTCACGCCTTCTTGCGCATCGAGGGCGGTGCGTTGAGGTCCTTGGCGCAGCCTTCGAGATAGTCCTCCAGCGCGCGCTTGTTGCGCATGCGGAATTTCTGGAAGTCGGGCTTGCGGCCGGCCAGGAAGGCGTTCATGCCCTCCAGGCTTTCCTCCGAGCCCCACACATGGGCGAGCAGCTCCATGCCGTGCTGCCACGAGGCGTAGAGCAGGTCAGATTCGAAGTTGAGGCTCTTCTTGGTCATCCGCAACGTCTGCGGACTGTGGCCCTTGATGGTCTCGCACCAAGCCAATGTCTCGCGCAGCAAATCCTTCTGCGGCACGCATTTGTTGATGAGGCCGATCTGCGCCGCCTCCGGCCCGCTGAAGCGGCGCGCGCAGAAGATCATCTCGCGCGCCAGGCGCTCGCCGATGATGCGCGGCAGATATTGGGTCGCCCCCACGGTCGGGCAGGCTCCGACCTTGGCGCCGGTCTGGCCGAGCATCGCATTGTCGGACGCGATGACGAGATCGCACCACAACGCGAGCTCATGCCCGCCGCCCATGCACCAGCCGTTGACCATGGCGATCACGGGAATCGCGAGGCCGCGGATCGTCATCGCCAGCCCCTGCATGCGGTCGTTCCACATGGCGGCGTTGACCCAGGTGAGGCGCTTCATGGCGTAGAAGTCGCCGCCCGCCGAGAAGGCCTTATCGCCGGCGCCGGTCACCACCGCGCAGGCGATCGAGGGATCGTCGCGCGTCGATTTGAGCGCATCGATGAGCTCGTCGAGCGTCTGCTCGCGGAAGGCGTTCATGACGCGCGGGCGGTTGATCGTGACCCAGGCGACCTGGTCCTTCACCTCGTAAAGAATGTCGCCGTATCGGCGCGCCGTGCGCCTGGCCGATTTCTTCGCCGCCGGAATGCCGGTGCTTTCCCTGGCGATTTTTCGTGCAGTCTTCTTGGCCATCGTCCTCCCCTGTATCCACATGTCGTCACGGCCGTTCCGGGCTTGATCCGGGATCGCGCCATCCTTGCCACAGCGTAAAGGCGTCGACGCGCGGGACAAGCCCGCGCGCGACGAATTCGACCCGCTACGGCTCGAACCGCAGCCCCGCTTCGTCGACCAGCTTGCGATGAAGGTCGAGCTGCTCGGCGATGAAGGCGGCGAATTCCGCCGGCCGGCTGCTCTTGGGCTCGATGCCCTGGGCGCGCAACCCGTTGACGACTTCCGGGCTCGCCACCGCCTCGGCGACCGCACCGCTGAGCTGGTCGACGATAGCGGCCGGCGTCCCGGCGGGCGCCAGCAACCCGAACCAGCTCACCGCCTTGTATTGCGGGAGGCCGGCCTCGGCCATGGTCGGCACGTCCGGCAGCAGGGGCGAGCGCGCCTCGCCGCTGATGGCGAGCGCGCGCACCGAGCCGGCCTCGATGAAGGGCACCATGCCGGCGATCGGGCCGAAATAGAATTGCGCCTCGTTGGCCATCGTTGCCATGACGGCCGGGCTGCCGCCCTTGTAGGGCACGTGAACCGTGTCGTTCTGGATGCCGGCGAGCGCCACGAACATCGCGACCGCGAAATGGCTGGTCGAGCCCGGTCCGCCGGATGCGTAATTGAGCCCACCCGGATGGGCCTTCGCGAGCCTCACCAGCCCGCGCACGTCGGCGGCCGGCAGCTTCGGGGGGACGACCAGCACGTTCTGCACGAGCGCGAACAGCGAGATCGGCGTGAAATCCTTGATGGGATCATAGGCGAGCTTCGGCGTGGTGATCGGCGCGAAGGAGTGGGTCGAGACCGACCCGGCCAGCAGCGTATAGCCGTCCGGTGCCGCGTGAGCGGCCGCTTCGGCGCCGATCTTGCCGCCCCCGCCGCCGCGATTGTCGATCACGAAGGAGGCGCCGAGGATTTTTGACATCCGCGCCGCGATGATGCGCACGATCGTGTCGTTGGCGCCGCCGGCCGGATTGGGGGAGATCAGGCGTATCGGATGGTCGGGATAGGTCTCGCCATGCGCCGCCTGGGCCAGCAGGACGAATCCGCCGAGCAGAGCCGCTCCCCACAGACGGCGCATAAGCGTTTCCCCCGAGCGTGGCCACATGGCGGCGGCATTGTTTTTCGGGGGCAACCAGGAGTCAATGCAATGCCACATGCCGCATGGCAGACGATTTCGCTTTCGGACAAGTCCCGGTTCGCCGCTGCCCAAGCGCAATTGGCCCGATCCCGCTAGCCTCGGCTCTCGCGACGGCTTGGCGCAGGCATCGTATTGGACAGCGCTGTCCTACGATGACCACGATCTCACACATCAGGAGGAGGACTACGATGAAACGGCTTCTCACACGCGCGCTGACGACCCTGGCCGGAACTCTCGCCCTCACCGGCGCCGTCCAGGCTGCCGACGCTGATGATATCCTGGCTACCGGTGGTATCTACGGCGGTCCCTCCCAAGCCGCCGCGGTCTGCTACGTTTACAACCCGGGCTCCCGTCCGGTGTTCATAGCGAGTGCAGTGATACGCAATCAAGCTGGTGCGATCGTCGCAAATCTTACGACGAATAGCTGCCATATGATGGTTTTGCCGCCGACCCAAACCTGTGCGCTCGATGCCGTCGCGAGCAACCAATCCTACTCATGCACGATTTCTGCCGAGCGTGCGGCCACGCTTCGGGGGAACCTGGACATGCGAACCAGCACCGGTGCCGTCCTCGCCAATTCGAATCTCGTTGCCACGTCCGGCTCGAAGGAGCACGACGATAAATAAAGCCCCGACTGGCTGACGTCCCGACCCGCGACCGGAAAATGCTCTAGTGCAGATAGGGCGATCCGTTGCCGTTGACGATGTGGCCGACGACAGCCGCGACCGCGAGGTAGAACAGCACGGCGCCCACAAAGCCGGCGATCCAGACCGCCGGCTTCACATAGGCATTGTCCGAATGCCAGTCGTCGGCACGTGCGCCAAAAATTCCCATCGCAATCTCCTGTGTTTCACCGCAAACGCCGCAAGGCGGCGTCGGTTCCGGATATTCGGCACTCGCGCCACAGAGACGCGGGCCAAGCCTGGGTCACGGCGCCTTGTGGGCCGCCGGCTCGACCAGAGCGGCGGCTCGCTCCACGACCGCGCGCGGCGCCCCATAGGCCTTGGCCAGAAGCGCGGCGATCTGGGCACCGGTCAGCGGATCGATCTCGAGCTGCAGGCGCTGCGCCTCGGCCAGGAATTCCGGGTCTTTCATGGTGGCGTCAAAAGCCGCCCGCAGCGCCGCGACGCGATCTGCCGGGACGCCCGGCGGCGCCACATAGGGCCGGCCCATTTCCTGACGGATCAGGATGAGCTCGAGAATTTGCCGGTCGGTGGCGTCACCCACGAGGTCGAGCGCGCTCGGCACGTCGGCGAGGTCGGGCAGCTTGTCGAGGGCCATCTGGACGATGACGTTGAGCTTCTGCTCGCGGATCCAGTCGGGCCGCGAGGCCTTGAGGGTCGACCATGACAGGCCGCAAATCCCCTCCACCTCGCGGCTCTCGAGCGCCAGGTTGAGCCCGGCGCCAGGATCGTAGCCGGCGATCACCCGGAAGCGCGTTCCGAGCAAAGTGTTCAAAACATGCGGCACGATCGCGGTATTGGAGGTCGCGCCGGCCGCCGCGACCACGACCTCGCGCTCGCGCGCCGCCGCAACACTCTTGATCGGACTCTGGAACCAGGTGGCGCAGATGTTCTGCAGCTTGCCGATGCTGCCGACCCAGTTGAACCGCGCGGCGTCGAAGCGCGCCGCCGGATTTCCGAATAGCGGGTCCATGGCGACGCCGTTGGTGAGCGCCGCGATCGTCAGGCCGTCCTTCGGCGTCACCGAATAGAGCGTATTGGCGGCCGTGAGCCCGCCCGCCGCCGGCACATTCTTCGGTACGACCGAAGGCTCGCCCGGCAGATGCTTGGAGAGGTGGCGCGCAAAGGCGCGGGCATAAGTGTCGTAGCCGCCGGCGACGCCGCTCGCGATCAGCAGGGTGATCTGCTTGCCACGGTAGAACTGCTCGACGCTCTGCGCGGCGGCGACGCCCGGCAGAGCCAGCAGGGCGGCGAGAACGCTGAGGTAAGACGGCAATCGCCCGATGGACATCACGTGCCGCCACCCCCCTCCCCAACCGCCCCCATCGCAAGTCGGGCCTGCCCGACTTGCGCACTATTATGCAAAACCCGCGCAAGCCCGGGTTTTGTGGGGGGAGGGAGCACAGGCGTTTCCTCAATCACTCAGAACTCGCGAAACAGGCGGCCGAAACCCTCGATGCGGTCGGTCACGCCGACCCGACGCAGCGCGTGCCAGACGATCGCCTGCAGGGCCGTCATCACGTTGACGCCGAGCTCGCGCTCGAGCGGATCGATCGCGCCGACGGTCGGCCAGTGCGGCGACGGCAACAGGATCGAGTCGGCCTCCGGATGCGCGCCGATGAGCTCGCGGCCCATCTTGAGCGCGGCCTCCTGCGGAATGCGGCCGATCTGGTTGAAGGCGCTGCCCCAACCGGTGGCGCCGAGAAGCTCGCAACCGAACTCGCGCGCGTAGCCGCCGATGCGCGCGGTTTCGCTCGTCTCGTAAGGCTGCGCCACCACGACCTTGCGGCAGCCCAGCGCCTGCGCGGCACTCGCCTGCGCGGATGCGCTGGTGGCGACCTTGACGCCGAGCTCGGCCTCGAGGTCACGGATCATCTGCTGCGCGTTCTCGGCGCCGCGCGACAGATTGATCGGCACGCCGCCCAGCACGACGATGTCGACGCCGGCCGCCGCCATCTCGCGCGCCGCTTTCATGCTGGTCTCGTAGGATTGCTCGACCTCGCTTTTGCTGCGCTCGACGATGGCGAGCGTCGTGATCACGAGGGTCACGCCGGCGTGGACGATCTTGTAGAACTCGTAGGGGAAGACTTCGGTCGTGAGCGGAGGCGACGTGTAGCCGATGCGCGCGCGGTTTCCGTACATGTGCGGTGGGGCCCGGTGCATAAGATCAACCCTTGGCGAAAATGCTTCCCGGATCGGCCGACCCCGTCAAGCGGCGAATGGCCGGCATGAGCGCTGCCCCTCCGGAAACCCGTACCGGCCCGGCCTGCCGGCGCGGTGACGGTGATTGTCGGCCGTTACGCGACTACCGGTTGTCTTCCGCGGTTACCACGTCAGGCCCGGCGCTCGGCAGCATTAACCATGCTTTCGACGGCAAATCGGCTTACGCCGCTGGATCAAGGCGGGAAAAGCCTTGGCGGAAGGCTGCTTTAACCTTGGGCACGACCAGTCTCGCCACCGGCGTTTCCATTTCGTCTTTGCAATTCGCAGCCATGGCGTGTATAGTAAGTAGGTTCGAGCTTTAGCTTGCCTTGATCGCGCCCTTCCGGGCTCCCCCCAAGACATCGCTAATTCGGATCGACTCCGTGCGACGCTCGTACGGTGACGCAGGCTTGCGCGATTTCTACAATGGAGGCCGACATGGCTACGGGTTCAGTGAAGTGGTTCAATACGCAGAAGGGCTTCGGCTTCATCCAGCCGTCTGACGGCGGCAAGGATGTGTTCGTTCATATCAGCGCGCTCGAGCGCGCCGGATTGAGCAACCTGGTCGAAGGCCAGAAGGTCTCTTACGAGCTGGTGACGGATCAGAAGCGGGGCAAGACGAGCGCCGAGAATCTGAAAGCATTGTGACGACCGATGGGCTCGCCCTGCGCGCCGGCGCCGGGCTCCCCACGGACGATCCCGTCGTGAAGGCCCGGAGGTAGTGGGTGTCGTATAAATTCCATGTGGGCCAGACCGTCCAGTTGATGCAAGGCACGCGCTACCTTGCGCCGCTGTCGACCGGCTATAAGGTTGTACGGCAGCTTCCCGAGGCGAACGGCGAGGTCTCGTATCGCATCAAGAGCGCGCGCGAGACCTATGAGCGCGTCGTGAAGGAAAACCAGCTGCTGCGCGGATGAAGCGGCAGGGCGGCAACCTCGGCCCGCGGTTTCCGACAAAAGCCTGCCCCGGACTCGTTCCGAGGCAGGCTTTTTCCGTTGAGGACGTGGCGACTACGCCCTGCGATGACGGCGTCGGCGTGACTCGTCATGCCCGCGAAAGCGGGCATCCAGTATCCCGTTTCGTCGCCGTAGGGGCCGATGCCACAGACGTCGGCGCTTACTGGATTGCCCGCTTGCGCGGGCAATGACGGAGCAGCGCTACGGCGCGTAGGTGGCGCGATTGGACCAGTGAATGGCATCGATGCTGAGCACGCGCTCGGTGCCGTCGAACAAGGCGCCGACGCGGCCGCCCGAGGCCTTGTAGCTGAATTCCTTCACCCGGTCGCCGACATTGACCGTGGCGTTGCGCATGATGTCGAGCGCGCGCTCGTATTTGAAAACCTGGTAGACGGCCGGATTGGCGGCGGAAAAGAACTTCACCTCCGCGGCCGCCTTGGGCGCCCCGCGCCGCTCGTATTTCAGATGCACTTCCATGCGCTCGCCCGAAGCGGCGGCGAATTCCCAATCCTCCTGTGTCAGCGTCGGTTGCGCGCCCGCGACCGTCGCGCGCTCCATGCGATGGACGCCCGCCGGCAGGTAGGCACCGAACGGACCGGGCGCGTCGGCCGGATCGGCGGTGATGCCGCCGATGATCATCTGGCCCACGGTGCCGGTCGACGGCTGCTTGATCGGGATCGCGAGATAGACCAGCTGGTTCGATCCGCGGCCGAGCGGCTTGCCGTCGGGGCCCGTGATGTCGACGCGATCGATGAAGATCATGCGCAGGTTCGCGTCCTTCGCCGGCCCGGCGGTCGCGACGTTGGGCTCCCAGCCGGCCGGCAGCATGGTGGCGAGCACCGCGTCCGGCACGTGGAAATCCAGTTGCATCTGCGCCTCGGCGCTGTGCTCGATGAAGGTCTCGGCCCGCGCGGGGGCGCCGAGCCAGAGGCACATCAGCGTGAGACAAGCGGCTGGCGCCGCGAGACGTCGAAACATTCGTTCCCTCCCCGGATTTGATCGTTACGGTCCAGCTTATTGAAAGGCGGGCCTGGCACCAGCCCTCCAAGGTCACCCGGCCTCGATCGCTTCGTTGATCATCCGCCGCAGACGGTCCACGTCGGTGAGCACGAGCGCGCCGCGGCGACGCTCGATCAGCCTGTCGCGCTCCAGCGCCTTCAACTCGCGTGCCACAGCCTCGCGGCGCGTGCTCACGCGCGCGGCGATTTCGGCATGGACCGGCGGCGGCGAGATGATGGCCCGCGCCGGGTCGGCGGCTTCCGCGCGCGACAGCCGCAAGAGCTCGGCATGGATGCGATGGCGCACGTCGAGCGTGCTGAACTCGTTCACCCGGTTGGTCAGCATGCGGATCTGGCCGGCGAGCAGTGCCAGCAGCTGATCGCAAACGTCCGGATGGGCATGCAGGGCGGCACGGAACGTGCCGGCGGACATGCGGGCGACCGTCACGTCCGTCATCGCCACGATGCCGGACGAACGCGGCGCCTGGTCGATGGCGGCGAGCTCGCCAAAAAACTCGCCGGCATCGATCTGCCGCAGCAGCACCTCGCGGCCGGCGGATTGGATGACCACGCGCACGGCGCCGCTGACGACGAAAAACACGTCGCTGCTGGCGTCCTGATAGTCGATAATCCATTGACCGGCGGGGGCGCGCCGCCACGAGCATTGCGTATCCAGCGCCGCGATGGCGTCCGCCGCCAGCGAGCGAAACAAGGGGACCTTTGCCAGGGTTTCGGTGCGTCGTGCCATGAGAATAATCCAGTCACCCTCGATCTTTTCCCGCCTGGCGCGGGCCCGCCAACGCGTCGAGCGGCCGCTTCGCCTGGTGACGGGGCTGATCCTGTTCGCCTATGCGACGTGCCATCTTCTCAATCACGCTTTCGGGATCCGTTCGATCGCCGCCATGGAGGCCGCGAGCCCCGTGTTGCTCCAGCCCTGGCAGACCCTCCCCGGTCTCACGCTTCTTTATAGCTCATTCCTCGCCCACGGATTGCTCGGCCTTTATGCGCTGTACCGGCGGCGCCATCTGCACATGCCGGCGAGCGAAGCATGGCAGCTCGCGCTCGGGCTCACCATCCCGCTCCTGCTCATCCCGCACGCCGCGGGCGTCCGCATCGGAGAATCGATCTACGGATTGGAATTGGGGTATACGCGGCTGATCTATCAGTTCTGGTCCGTTGCGATCGAGGACGCGATTCGTCAGTTCGCGCTGCTGCTGATTCTATGGATTCACGCCTGTATCGGGTTGCGGGCGTGGCTCGCGTCGAAACCTTGGTATCGGCGGGCCGCCGCGCCCCTGGCGTCGCTCGCCCTGCTGGTGCCGGTGCTGGCGCTGCTCGGCTTCACCAATGCGGGCCTCGATGCGCGTGAGGCGGTGCGGCGCGACCCGCAGGTCGCCGCCGCTCATGCCATCGCGATGCCCGGCACGCCCTCCGCCGAAAGCCTCGCGAGCGTGCACCGGATCACCGACACGCTCACGTTCGGCTACCTCGGGCTGGTGGCCGGAACGATCGGGTTGCGCATGCTGCGCGATTGGCATGCGCGGCGCTTCCGCGCGATCCGCATCAGCTATCCGGACGATCGCGTGGTCGCGGTCCCGCCGGGTTTCTCCGTGCTCGAGGCGAGCCGCTGGGCCGGAATTCCTCACGCGTCGGTATGCGGCGGCCGGGGGCGCTGCTCGACCTGCCGGGTTCGCGTCGGCAGGGGCGCGGACCAGCTCGCGCCGCCGGGCCCGATCGAGGCCCGCACGCTCGAGCGTATCGGCAACCCCGTCGGCGTTCGCCTGGCGTGCCAGATCCGTCCGCAGGCCGATATCGAGGTCGAGCCGCTGGTGCATACGAGCGTGGACGCGCCTTCCGGCATCGTGCGTTTCGGCGCTGCGATCGAGGGCGGCGCCGAGATGGAGATCGCGGCGCTGTTCGTCGATCTGCGCGAATCCACCCGCCTGGCGACCGGCCGGCTGCCCTACGACGCCCTGTTCCTGTTCGACCGCTACATCCAAGTCGTCACCGCGGCCATTCGGGACAATGGGGGCCACGTCACCAGCATCGCGGGCGACGGCGTGATGAGCATGTTCGGCGTCAAGAGCAACGGAGCGCGGGCGGCGCGCGACGCTTTCGAGGCGGCGGCGCAGATCTGGGTCGGCGTCGAGTCGCTGAACCATGACCTCGGCGACGAGCTCCAGGTGCCGCTGCGGATCGGCATCGGGTTGCATGTCGGCATGGCGGTGGTGGGGATGATTTCCACCGGCGGTGCCGGATCGCTGCAATTCCTCGGCGACACCGGCAATCTGGCGGCCAAGCTCGAGGCCGAGACCAAGCGATTCGACTGCATCATGATCGCGTCCGTGCAAGCCGCGGCTCTGGTCGCATCCGACGCGCCGGAGATCGAGACTCGCGATTTGTCGATTCCCGGCAAGGAAGCGCGTGTGCCCGCCGTCCTGTTTCGCACCAGGGACGAGCTGGACAGGCTCCTGCGCCCGGCCGCTCCCGCCTGAACCCTGACGGCACCGGTTAGTCGTCATGCCGGCGCTTGTGGGGGGCATGTCCCAGCCATCTACATCTTTGATATAACTTGCGATTTAAGACGTGGATGGGCCCGCCCGGCCCCTGCGAACGGACTGTGCGATTTCGCACCCCGCCAATCCGGGCCCTCCTCTAGGTATGGGTCGTCGGCATCGCTGATGACGCCAATCAACGGATCGAGCGGCCCCCGATGCCGCACCAAACAGGAGAATCACCATGTCCACGAAGAGCAAAATCGCAATCCTCGCCACCCTGATGACCGTCGTCGCGGCGCCTGCCTTCGCGGGCGATCAGGATACCGTCACCGAGCTGCGCGACAGCGGCCGCTATGTGCCCGAGCTGGTGACGCCGACCCGCACCAACGCTTTCGCCGGCGCCTATGCGTCCGCCGCCGACCACGCCCGCGCGCACAAGCAGGGCGAGTCGTCCATCCCGTCGGTCGGCAACGACTTCCAGCTCCAAGGCCGGTGAGCCGGCCGGACCGCAAGCCCTGCTTATTCAACCCATCCAACAGGAGAAACACCATGTCGAACCGGACCACCATCGCGGCCCTCGCGGCCTTCATGACCGTCATCGCGGCCCCGGCCTTCGCGGCCGACCAGGACACCGCCACCGAGCTGCGTGACAGCGGCCGCTATGCGGCCGAGATCAGCCTGCCCTCCAACGCCTATGCGTCCGCGGTCACGACCGCGCGCTTCCAGGTGGCGAAGCAGGGCGGTACGCGCGACTTCCAGCTGCAAGGCCGATGAAGACGATCAAACGAGACCCGGCCGGCGCGTTGCCGGCCGGCTCTTGGCTGGGATGAATGAGTCCCGTCAGGCCGCGCTGCGATACCGGTCGAGAAACGCGATGGCGGTTCGCCGCGCCTCGCTCGGATCGAACCAGGCCGCATCGCGCACCAGCGCCCCGTCATATCCGATGTTGAACGCGTGCTGCTCGCCGGTTCGTAGATCCCGCACGACGATCACGGGATGGTCATAGCGCTCGACCCGACAAGTCATGCGACCCGCTTCTCGCTGCGGCTGCCTCGGTGGCTGGTCGCAGCGTGGAATCGAAATCCTTACCAAGTGGTTAATGATGCGTCGGTGGCTGTTAAATTTCGCGCCGTCGCGTGCGCGCAATCAAGGGCACGCCCGATGCCCCGCCGGGCGGGCATGACGGCGGAGGGGCCCGGCGATCGGCGGCGTCAGAACCTGTAGGCGGGCTGGAGCTTTGCGTCGTCCACCTTATGCCCGGTGACCGATTCGAACATGATGCGCACGTTTTTCAGCGCTTCCGAATAAGCCGTGAATTTAGGGTAGCCGGCGCGCCGGATCGCGGCGTCCAGATCCGGCGGCGGATCGGTCGGCTTCGTGCCGGTCGGCGGGGCCGGGTCCGGCGTGGTCGCGGCGCTCGTCACGAAGTCTCTTTCCAGATCCTTCAGCGCGCCGGTCGCCTTGTTGAGCTCGGCGCAGGAGGGCGCGCCCACCAACTTGCCGCCGAGATAGACGACCTGGCTCAGCCCCAGGATGCCGAGGAGCGTTTCCGGAATGCTGAAGGATGCGAGATCCCGCAGCCCGACCACGAGCAGCGCGCCGCCCACCACCACGCTGAAGATCAGGTTCTGGAAATGATAGACGTCGAACTCGCCGTCGGTCGTCAGGATATCGCGCCATTTCGCTTCGTTCACCGCCGCCAGCCCGCCGTGCGGCAACCATCCCTTGCGGACGAACCAGGCCCAGTTGTCGAAATCGATGCGATTGCGGCTCACATCGGTGGCCTTGGCGGCCGCCGAGCCGACGCCGGCGATCCCCAGAAGGATCAGGATCGTCGAGGAGAGATCGGACAATATGCCGGTCCGGCTCACGATATAGCCGACGAGTCCCACCACGATGACCGAGAAAAACAGGATCTGCAGCTTCGCCAGATTTCCCTTGCCGTTGGAGCCGGCGGTGAGAAGAACCGGGTCGAGGTAGCGCACCAATTTCTTGTCGGTCTGCTTGTCCACCACCTGCGCCGCCTTGGCGATCGACAGGTAGACGGCGACGAGAAAGATCACGACGAGCGCACCGCTATAGAACCCATCGCTCAACGGCGCCGTGATGGTCGACAAGAACACCGGTCCGGCCTGCCCGGCCTTGCAGCCAAAAATATAAATGGCCGCCTCCGGCCAAAGGCCGCCGACCGACGACGGGACCTGGAGCGTGACGATCGTCGCCGGGAGAACGACCTCTCCGCTTTTGACGAGCGGATGGTCGGGCGGCGCCCGCCTGGCGCTGACGCGGCTGCCGTAGAGGATCGCGGTCGATGCGCCCTTGATCACCGCGCGGTAGACGGTCTGGGCGTCGAAATCCCGTTGCACGATGAAGTCCGCCGACATGCCGGCGGGAACGATCTTGGTGGTCGACGTGATCTCGGGAATATCGCTCGTCGTCGCGTTTTCCAGCGCCGTCAGGGAGGCGGCCGGCGACGGCGGCGGCACCGCACATGGATCGGCATCGGCCGCCCGGCTTGGCGGCGGGGCGCCCAGGCAGATCGCCAACACCAGCGCGAGACCTGCGACGGCCTTCGCGGCGTCCTTGACGGACAAAATGGAGATCGCCACCGGCACGCCCCCCGATTGCAGCGCGATTACCTCCAAGGTTGTAGGAAAAACGGTGGCTTTGCAACGGCGTTGCAGGCGCGTCAACGCGCCGGGCGGCCGCGTTCCGGTCGCTGCAGGATCTCGACGATCTCGGCGGCCGCGGCCTGCAGGTCGGCGAGGTGACGGTCCGCGAAGGCCTCGACCGTGAAGGCCGTCCTGATCCAGAGAATATTGATCGAGCCGTGCACCCGCTTGCGGTCGCGTAGTGGGACGGCGATCGCCGCTAGGCTGTCGTCACGCGGCGGACTGCCATAATGGCCGCCCACGAAGGTCTGATCGCGCGTGCCGTAACCGCGCGCGCGCGTCTCCGCCAGGATCTTCTCGAGTCGCTTGGGATCGTGCGCCAGCTGGTCTTCGGGCCTGCCGGACTTGCGCAGCCTTTGCAGGATGTCGTTGCGCTCCTTGTCGGGACAGAACGCCAGATAGGCGCGCCCCACCCCGGTCAGCAGCCAGCCGATGAGTTGGCCGACGGTGGTTCTCCAGGTGGGGAGAACAAAAAAAGGACTGTAAGCCTGGCTGGTCTCGCGCCGCTCCATGTGGTCGCCGGCCGGCACCATCAGGTCGGACGGCCAGCGCACCTTCTGGCAGAGCCGGTCGAGCACCGGGGCGGCCGCTTCCGCGACGCGATCGTGGTGATCGCGCTTGCGCCCCATGCGGGCGAAGGCGCTGATGCGATACTGCCCGTCGGCCAGCCGCCGCGACACCACGCCGGCATGCTCGAACGTGTTCAGGATGCGCAGCAGGCTCGGCTTGGAGATCTGCGTCGCCAGGAAGAGATCATGCAGCGACGCGATCGGGCTCGCCTGCAGGGCGTGGAGCACCTGCAGGCCGCGCTCCAGGCTCTTGATCGTCTCGACCTTGGGCACCGGCGATCCTTTCGCTATCGCCCCCACCCTAGTCGTTCCGCTTTGCGGAATCCATCATTCCGCAGGGCGGAATTCCATATTCCGCAGAGCGGAAAGCAGCTGTTTTTCGATGGCGGCGCGGCCGATCGCGGACCATTGTGCCGGGGTCGCGGCAACACGAAGGGACGACACCATGAAGCAGAGATCTCAAGCCGGGCTTGCGCTGCTGGTGCTGCTGGCCGTCGCGAGTGTTTCCGCCGCCAAGGCGGAGCCCTACCCGTCCGCCATGATCCGCATCGTCGTGCCGAGCGCCTCGGGCACGCCCCCCAGCATCATGGCGCGTATCGTCGCCAACGCGCTGAGCGAAAGCGAAGGATGGCGCGTGATCGTCGAGGACAAGCCCGGCGCGATCGGGACCATCGGGCTTGCCGAGGTGCTCAAGCAGCCCGCGGACGGCTACACGGTCGCCGCCATTGCGCTGCCGAACTCGGCCGCGCCCGCGCTGCTGCCCAATATGAGCTTCCGGCTCGATGCGGATTTCGCGCCGGTGATCAAGCTCGCGTCGGTCTATCATGTCGTGGTGGTCTATCCGGGCGTTCCGGCCAAATCGTTGGGCGAGCTCGTCAAGCTGATCAAAAGCGAGCCGGACAAGTTGACCTTCTCGTCGGGCGGTTTCGGCACGCCAGCCCATCTCGCGGGCGAGATGTTCAAGCTGCAAACCGGCGTGCGGGCGACCCATGTGCCGTATAACGCGCTGCCGCGGGCGATCGCCGACCTGCTCAACGGCACCAACCAATATCAATTGATCACGCCGCTGCCCGTGCTCGATCTCATCGCCACCGGAAAATTGCGCGCGCTCGCCGTGACCGGGCCGGCGCGGCTGGCGGCCCTGCCGGACGTGCCCACGGTCGCGGAGGCGGGTTTTCCCGACCTGATCATCCAGGACTGGTTCGGGCTGCTGGTGAAAAGCGGGACGCCGAACGAGATCGTGGTGCGGCTGAACCAAGCGGTCAACAAGGCGCTGGCGAAACCGCAGGTGCGCGACGCGATCATGAAAATGGCGGCCGAGCCGGCCGGCGGCACGCCCGCCGAGTTCGGACAGTTCCTCAACGGCGAGATCGCGCATTGGGGCACGGTCGTGAAGGAGTCCGGGATCAAGATGCAACAATGAGTTCTCCGATGACGCCGTGCGATTTCCGCGTGACCCTGCTCGGGACCGGGGTGCCGACGCCGCGTCCCGACCGCTTCGGGCCGAGCACCCTGGTGCAGGCGGGCGACCAAACGCTGCTGATCGATGCCGGGCGCGGCGCCGCGATCCGGCTCTACCAGCTCGGCATCCCCATGGGCCGGGTCGATGCCCTGCTGCTCACGCATTATCATTCGGACCATACGGTGGGCATTCCGGATGTGTGGCTCACCGGCTGGCTGCAGTCGCATTTCGGCCAGCGCCGCGCGCCGCTTCGCGTCATCGGACCGACCGGCGCCAAGACGCTGATGTCGAATCTCGAGAAGGCCTATGCGGCCGACATCAAGATCCGGATCGCCGACGAGAAGCTGCCGCCGCAGGGCGTCGCGGTCGCGGTTGACGAGTTTGCCGCGGGCGGCGTCGTCTACGAGCAGAACGGCGTCAAGGTCACCGCTTTCGAGGTCGACCACGGCGACGTGATCAAGCCGGCCTACGGCTATCGCATCGACTATGCGGGCCGCGCCGCGGTGATCTCGGGCGACACGCGCTACAACGAAAACGTCGTCAAATACGGCGCCGGCGCGGACCTGCTCATTCACGAGGTGGCGATCGCGCGGCCCGAGCTGATGTCGGAAGCCTTCATCCAGCGCATCATGGCGCACCACACGACCGCGCGCGAAGCCGGCATGGTATTCGCGCGGACGGCGCCGAAGCTCGCCGCCTTCACGCACCTGGTGTTTCTGGCCAGCGAGAAGATCCCGCCGGCGACGCTGGACGATCTCCTCGCCGAGACGCGCCAGACCTATGGCGGGCCTCTGGAGATCGGAGAGGACCTGATGTCGTTCGACATCGGCGAAACCGTGGTCGTGCGGCGAGGGGCGCAGCCGACACCGGCGTAAATATCCCTGAGGTTGTGACGCGATGTGCGTGGTCAGATCCCCACGCGCGATCAGCCTAATCAAAGTGCACCGCGCCAAGCACGCGTTCATTGATCGCCATCAATGTTTTGACATCTTCGACGCGCAGCCTCCCGCCGCTTCTGGGGAGCGGTGGCGATAACCACATCGAAGGAGGCGCGACATGTCGACGATCACGACGAAGGACGGCACGCAGATCTATTACAACGACTGGGGCAAGGGAGAGCCCGTCGTCTTCAGTCACGGCTGGCCGCTCAGCGCGGATGCCTTTGAGGATCAGATGTTTTTCCTGGCGTCGCGTGGCTATCGCTGCATCGCCCATGACCGCCGCGGGCACGGCCGCTCGAGCCAGCCGTGGAACGGCAACGACCTGGATACCTATGCGGACGATCTCGCGGAGCTGGTCCAGCAGCTCGATCTCAGGAACGCAATCCATGTCGGCCACTCCACGGGCGGCGGCGAAGTCGCCCGCTATATCGGCCGGCACGGCACCAAGCGCGTCGCCAAGGCGGTGCTGATCAGCGCGATCCCGCCGCTCATGCTGAAAACGCCGGCCAATCCCGTGGGCCTGCCGATCGAGGCCTTCGATCAGCTTCGCGCAGCCGTCATCAAGGACCGCTCGCAGTTCTGGAAGGATCTCAGCATGGCGTTCTACGGCTACAACCGGCCGGGCGCCAAAATATCGGAGGGCGTGCGCGAGTCCTTCTGGCTGCAAGGAATGATGGCCGGCTTCCCGGCCTCGTATTTCTGCATCAAGGCCTTTTCCGAGACGGACACCACCGAGGATCTCAAGAAGTTCGACGTGCCGACATTGATCCTGCACGGCGACGACGATCAGATCGTGCCGATCGCCGCCGCCGCGATGATGTCGTCCAAGATCGTCAAGGGCGCGCAGCTCAAGGTCTACAAGGGCGCGCCGCACGGCATGTGCACCACCCTCAAGGACATGATCAACGCCGATCTGCTCGCCTTCCTCCAGGCGAAGGGCGCCAAGGCGGTCGCCGCCTAAGATTGACCTCATGCAGATAAAATCGGCCTCGTCCTGAGGAGGCGCGCGCAGGTCGGCAAAAGCCGACTTGCGTGCGCCGTCTCGAAGGACGGCCACGGGCGAGGTCGGGCTCAGTTGCCCATCCTTCGAGACGCCCGCCTTCGGCGGGCTCCTCAGGACGAGGTTGTGGTGGGCAGACTTACTGGACGGCGGAGAGTCCGTTCCTCCCACCCTACACCGCGGCGATGCAATCGATCTCGATGTCGAAGTGACCGGGCCAGGCCGGCACGTTGACGAAGATGCGCGCCGGTGGGTCCTTCGGAAAGAAGCGCCGATAGACCTCGTTCACCGCCGCGAACTTCTCGACCGATGTGCAATAGACATTGCACTTGAGCACCTTCTCCAACGACGACCCCGCGGTCTCGAGGCAAAGCTTCATCTGCTGCAAGACGAGCTCGGTCTGGCGTTCGATCGGTGCGTTGACGACGTCGCCCGTCTCGGGATCGAAGGGCGGAAAACCGGACACGTAGACCGTGTCGCCGTGCCGGGTGACGGCCGAGGTCGGCGCCTTCCAGCGTTCCAGATAGGTGGACAACGGCTCGACGCGAATGATCTCTCGTTTCATGTCTTCTCTCACCTGGAATACGAAGGAACCGACTCATCATCAGGCAGCGTCGGCGTGTCCGGACTCCTGTTCCAGCGCCAACAGGCGCGCCTTCGCGGCGAGGCCGCCGGCAAAACCCGTGAGCTTGCCGGTCGCGCCGACCACCCGGTGACATGGCGCCACGATGGAGATCGGGTTTCTTCCGTTCGCGGCGCCGACGGCCCGCACGGCGGCCGGCCTGCCGATCCGCCTGGCGATCTCGCCATAGGAGCGCGTCTGCCCGAACGGGATCTCGAGCAAGGCGTGCCAGACCTTGCGCTGGAATTGCGTCCCCGCGAAATCGAGCTTGAGCGAAAAGGTCCTCCGCCGGCCGGCGAAATACTCGTTGAGCTGCCGCTCTGTCTCGACCAGGATCGGGTGCCGCTCATCTTCTCCGACGAGACTCAGACGGACACGCCCGGGCCTGTCATTCTCCCAAAGGATAGCCGCCAGCCCGTCGTGGCTCGCAGCCAGGGTCAACGCTCCGACAGGAGACCTGATCGTTTTGTAGACGCAGGGCTTGCCTGGTTTTCGGGTCGCGTTTGTCATCTTGCGTTCTCTCGTCATGGCGCGCCGTCCATCTCGCGGCTTTGCATCGGTGGGTTACGCGCCTTCCGGCGCTAACCCACCCTGCCTTGCCCGCTTGCGCCCGCATGACGGCGACAGGATTTCATGATGACACGCTAGGGCGTGGCGAGCGATTCGTCACGGCCTGGCGTTGCGGTTTGCTCCCCCATTTCCAGCTTGGCGAGGCGTTTCTCGATATCCGCCTTCTCGAAGGCGCGCACGAAGGACTCGACGAATTTCCCCAGATCCGCCGCCTCGGCAGCCGTGAGGTCGCCCTCGGCCAGCGCCTGCGCGATCGCCGCCATGGCGGGCGGCGCATCGGCGGCGCGGACGAGCGGCGGCAGCTCGAAGCCGGCCGGACGGTCGATGACGCGCGGGCAGATGCGATCGACGCACAGCCGCACCGCCGCCATGTCGCGCTCCTTGGCGAGCTCGATCATGGTGCGCATGATCGCCTCGGTGTCGCCCTCCAGCATATGTTCCGCAAGCACCGTGCGCTTGTTGCGCGCGCCGCGCGGCCGGCCGGCCGGATTGCCGCTTTCGCCTTTGTGGAATGTCATGGGGTGTCTCCTGTGGTTGGGGGTTGAGGTTTTTTGGATGAGGTCACGGGCCCGAGCACACCGGCGGCCGCCGCCGGGCCGGATTCGTTGTAGACAACAACGGATTTACAAGGCCTGGGGCGCCCTGAAGGACCCGCGGTGGTTTGCGAATGCGGTCCTGCATCGGCGATCCTCCCAACAAAAAGGCCGCCCGG
>DATBBS010000378.1:0-1635 GCA_036270895.1 Xanthobacteraceae bacterium | reverse complement strand
CTACGGATGGCCGATCCTGTTCTATTTCGGCGGGTTCGTGCCGCTGCTGCTCGCCGGCGTCATCGCGACCTGGCTGCCGGAATCGATCCGCTTTCTCGCCTTGAAGGATCGCCAGCAGGAGGTGGCCGCGATGGTGCAGCGCATGGACCCCGGCACCGTGCTGCCCGCCGGCACGCGGTTCACCGTGCAAGTGAGCGAGAAGCTGCCGTTCCGCTACCTGTTCGGCGGCAAGCTCGCCGTGATGACGCCGCTCCTGTGGGCGCTGTTCGTGCTCAACCTGATGGCCTATTTCTTCCTGGTGAGCTGGATGCCGACCCTGCTGTCGAGCGCCAGCATCCCGGTCGGCCAGGCCGCCTTGGCGACCACCATGCTGCAGGTCGGCGGCTTCCTCGGCTCGCTGGCGATCGCGCTGCCGCTCGACCGGCGCGGCATGCTGCCGATCGTGGCGCTGTTCGTGCTCAGCGTCCCGGTCATCGGCTCGATCGGCTACGTGGCGACGCAATCGCCGCTCTATATGATGCTGATCGTGACCCTCGCGGGCTTCTGTACGCTCGGCGCCCAGAGCGGCCTCAACGCGATCACGGCCATTCTCTACCCCACGCCGTTGCGCTCGACCGGCGCGGGCGCGGCCTTCGGCATCGGCCGCGTGGGTGCGATCCTGGGCCCAGTGATCGGGGGCCGGTTGATCGACATGCATCTGCCGGTGCAGCAGCTCTACATGATCGCCGCCATTCCCTTCGTGCTGGGCGCGATCGCGGCCTTCATCCTGATGCCGATGTATGCGGCGCGGATGCAGACGCACGGTCCGGGCCGGTGAGTCGCAATCCGTCATGGCCGGGCTTGTCCCGGCCATCCACGCCTTTCTTCTTGTTGCTACATTAAGACGTGGATGCCGGCGACAAGCGCGGGCATGACGACTTAACCAGATCCCGTTCCAGACCCTGCGCGGGCCTCCTGGAGCGCCTGCCAGACCCGGTAGGGCGTGGCCGGCATCGCGATGTCGCTGATGCCGTAGGGCCGCAGCGCGTCGAGGATGCCGCTGATGATGCAGGCCGGTGCCGCGGTGGTGCCGCCTTCGCCGCCCGCCTTGATGCCGAGCGGGTTCGTCGGCGAGAGCACCTGGGCGATCTCGGTGCGAAACGACGGCAGCGTGTCGGCATGCGGCATGCCGTAGTCCATGAAGGAGCCGGTCAGCGGCTGCCCGGTCTCCGGCTCGACATAGAACTGCTCCCACAAGGCCTGGCCGACGCCTTGCGCGATGGCGCCGTGGGTCTGGCCGTCGACGATCAGCGGGTTGATGCAGCGCCCGACGTCGTCGACCGAGGCATAGCGCAGGAGCGCGATGTCGCCGGTGTCGGGATCGATCTCGACCTCGCAGATGGCGCAGCCGTTGGGAAACACCGGCTCGTGCATCTCGTTGTCAGTGACGACCGCGAGCCCGTCGGCGAGATCGCCCGTCAGGGTGTGGTTGCGGGCCTCTTGCGCGAGCTCGAGGAAATCGAAGGTGCGGTTGGTGTCGCGCGACGCAAACCGCCCGTCGGTGAACGTGACGGTGTCGGGTGTCGTCGCCAGCACCGCGGCCGCGATCCGCTTGCCCTTGGCGATCAGGTCGGCCGCCGCCTTGGAGAAGACGGT
>DATBBS010000377.1:0-12263 GCA_036270895.1 Xanthobacteraceae bacterium | reverse complement strand
GGTTTCTCGTACAGTCTGACCGTTCCTGCCCGAAGAGGGAGGCCGACGTGCCTGAGACGGAAAAGCACAGTGCGGCGGCGCCGCGGCCGCTGATCGTCGCGCTGCTGGTGGCGTGCGGCCTGCTGCCGACGCCTTCAGCGGCGCAGCAATTCTCGTCCGCCGAGATCGCCCGCATGAAGGCGGACTACCGCCGCCCGCCGCCGCGCCCGGTGGAGAACCAGGCGCTGGTCGATCTCGGCCGTCTGCTGTTCTGGGATCCGAGGGTGTCGGCCTCGAGCAAGACGGCCTGCGTGAGCTGCCACCTGCCGGAGCTCGGCTGGGCGGTGACCGAGCCGCGCAGCCGCAACGACTCCGGAAAGCTGACCTCGCGAAAGTCTCCGTCGCTCATCGGCATCGGCCACCTTCGGGCCGGCGCGCCGAACGGCTGGGATGGGCGCAATGCCACGCTCGCCGCGCAGGCGCAGGCCTCGGTCGCCACCGGCTCGATGTCGATGCGCGAGACCGAAACGCCGGTGAAGGTCGAGGTCGTCGAGGAGCGCATTCGCGCGATTCCCGACTATGCGGCACGCTTCAAGGCGGCGCTGCCGAACGCGCCGGTCAATCTGGGATCGATCGCCACGGCGATCGCCGCCTACGAGACGTCGTTCGAGCCCGGGCCGGCGCCCTTCGACCGCTGGGTCGGCGGCGACGAGACCGCGATCCCCGACGCGGCCAAGCGCGGCTTCGTGCTTTTCAACAACAAGGCGCTTTGCTTCACCTGCCATGCCGGCTGGCGTTTCACCGACGACAACTTTCACGACATCGGCACCACGACGACCGACCTCGGCCGCGGGCGCGAAGTCAAGGACGACCCGCAGCTGCAATATGCCTTCAAGACGCCAACGCTGCGCTCCGTCGCGTTGCGGCCGCCCTACATGCACAACGCGTCGGCGGCCGATCTCGACGCGGTCATCCGGCATTATGAGAAGGGTGGGATCGATCGACCGAGCCGATCGCCCATGCTGATGCCCATCAAGCTGAGTGACGCCGAGCGCGGCGACCTCGTCGCTTTCCTGCAGACGCTGACGGGGGCCCCCGAAGGCGACGCGGCGCCCAGTCTGCCGGGAGCTCCGTGACGCCGGACCAGCCGGGCTTCCTCACCAGCGGCAGACCGCACGTGCGACCGCGGAGATCGCACGTGCGCTTTTGATCAGGCCGCGTGCTTGATCCTGTCGGCCAGCCGCTGCCTCACGGGTTGTGGACGCCGTGCTCGACCATGCAGGTCGTTGCCGCGTAATCGCGGTTGGTCTGCATGTCCTGGCTCGTGCTCGGGTAGCGCGACCGTGCCTCCTCATAGCATTGCTTGCGCATATCCATTTCGTTGGAGCCGTTGTGGGCGCCCGCGATGGGAGCCGCATTCGCATTATGGTGCTTCACGGCCGCAGAGGCGCCCGAAGATGCGATGACGGCCGTGAAGAGCGCGAGCGCCGCGCAGCGTGACAATCGAGACATGGATTTTTTCTCCTCGCGGGGCCCCGGCCCCGCACTGATGTGAGGCCCGGATTTGGGGCGAGGAAACCGTGACGGCTTGTGCGGGATTGCGGTGGTTTATTCCCGTTTGGCAAAAGGGGACGCGTGCCGACTTGCGGCGTCGGCTGCCTGCAACGATGACGAGCGAAATTTGGATGCCGCAATGAGTCTGCGGTGCACGCGAGCCGGTGCGGCTCAGACGAAGCTCACGCCGATCCGGTTGCCGTCGCGCCACATGACCTCGCAGCGACGGTCGACATTCTCGGCCGGCACGCTGAGGGTGATGACCGGCGGCAGCAGGATGTTGGTCTCGAAACGCAGGCCGGCGCCGCCATCCGAAATGTTTTCCAGCACACAGGGGACGCCGGGAGCGCCCTCATAGATCTGAATCGTGCCGGCCGCATTGGTCCTGCGCCGGACATGCTTGCGCCGGCTGATGACGGCCGCCTCGGTCGGACTGCCAGACATGGTGGTACCTTTCGGGGCGTTCTTCCCCCGTCGGTTGTAGGGCCAGAACCCTAACGTGGGGTGAATTGAGGGCCCGCCCGGGAACACGGAAAGCCGGGTTCCATCCGGGGTTGGGCCGGAACCCGATGAATGGCCGCCGGAGCGCGCCGGCCACATTGGATGGCGCTCAGCCCGCCGCGCGGACCATCGTGGGCCGCGGCAATCCGGGCTTCTCGGCGGAGCCGCCGGCGATCGCGCGGATCTTGTCGATCGTGGCGCGGAGCGAGTCCTGGGCGACCTCCGCGTCAGCGGGCAACGCCTGCGCATCGATCTGCGGGGATCTGCCCAGAAGGGCGACAAGGATGATCACGTCGGGAGTCTTGCGGCGGATACGCCGGACCGCGTAGCGGATCTGCGCCGGCGTGGCGTCCTCCACATAGCACAGGCACACGAGGGCGACGCCCGTCGTGTCCCAGGCGGAGATTCGCGACATCGACAAGGCATCGGCCGGCTCGGCCCGCGCGCCGATCTCCTCGCGTTCGACCAGATGGGCGAGCATCCGCGCCGCCGCCTCGTCGAGCAGCCCAACGCCCGGGATGCACACGACCGGCTTTCCGTCCCGCCACTGCGCCGGAAGATCGGCCGGCTCGCGCCGCGCCTCCACCTTGTCGAGGCGCGCGAGGGGGGTCTCGGCATTCTCGGTCTCGTCCTTCAGGACGGCTTCGGTCTTGTCCTGATGCGACAGCAGATCCTCGACGATGTCCGCGACGGCGTCGCGCACGTGCTCCTGGCGTTCATTGTCGAGCAGCCCGCGCTCCGCGTCGGCCTGGGCCAGACGCAGGCCTTCGAGCAGGATCTCGTCGTAATAGGCCACGAGCGGCTTCTCGCGCAAAAAGCTCCGTGCCTGCTCGGCGGCCTCGACCGGATCGCGCGCGAGCATGCGCTGATAGATCGTCTCGGCCGGCGTCAGTGGCGGCTCGTCGCCGAACATGACCTCGAGAAACTTGAGGCGATCCACATGGCGGCCGAGCACCACCATGCAGATCGTCAAGGGCGTCGAGAGCACGAGGCCGATGGGGCCCCACAGCCAGGTCCAGAAGGTGGCGGAGACGATGACCGCCACCGGCGAGAGGCCGGAGCTGCGGCCATAGACCAGCGGCTCGATCAGATGTCCGGCGATCGGCTCGACCACCAGGAACAGCGCCGCGGTCCACAGGACCATCGTCCAGCCGGGCGCGACGGCCGCCGCCAGCACGAGCGGAAAAATGGCGGAGATCGGCGCGCCGATATACGGCACGAAACGCAGGATCGCCGCCAGCATGCCCCACAGCGGGGCGCTGGGCACGCCGATGAGGGCCAGTCCGATTCCGATCACCAGGCCGAAGACCGCGTTGAAGCCGAGCTGGGTGAGAAAAAGCCGGCTGAGCCGCTCGCCGGCTTCGTCCAGCGCCGCGGTCGTGCGCTGGAGGTCCTGCGCGCCCGCGAGCCGGATCAGCCGGTTCCGCAGATCCTGGTGCTGGCCGAGAATGAAGATGACGAAAATGATGACGATGCCGGTGGTGGTGAGGGGATGGATCAGCGGCGCAATCAGGGTCGCAACGGTCTGCAGGGCGCCGGGATCGGGTTGCCTGACCTCGACCGGGATCGGCGCGCCCGGGCCCCTGCTGTCGCGCAGAACGGGCGATGTGGCGCCCGCCTTCGGCTTGTCGATCTCCTTGCTCAGGTCCTGCAACACCTCGGACGCGCGCTCGAGGGTGCCGGTGCCGGCGCCGCGCAAGGTCTGGATTTTTTCGCGCAAGGTCGACTGGTAGCGCGGCAGATCGCCCGCCAGCTCGTTGACTTGCGACACCATCAAGGCGCCGAGCCCGAAGATCGCCCCGAATGCCGCGAGCGCGACGATGGCGACGGCGATGCCGCGCGGCACATACCATCGCTTCAGCAGGCCGACGAGGGGCGAGAGGACGAAGCTCAACAGAATCGCGAGCGCGATCGGCACCAGCACGTCGCGGCCGAAATAGAGCGCCGCCACCACGATGACGCCGAGCAGCACGGATGTCAGCGTCGCACCCGAAACCGGGATGCTGCGGGTTGGCCGCATGCTCAGCGGGTCAGGCATGGGGTCGCATCCGACGAGCCGCAGGGGCGCCGGCGTTGATCATTGTCGATCGCGTCGACCACCTGCTCGAACGCATCGGATCGCCTTTCAAAGCCGCGAAGTCCCCGTCGGCGCGCCAATAGCTTCTTTCACGGCACCGGTTGCTGCCCGCCGACGCCGTGGTGGCTCATTCTCTATGGGTGAGCGCGATGACAACGTCCGACCGAAAGCTAAAGTTCCGGCACCGGTGCGGCGGCGGCCCGCGGGGCGTTGCGGCAGGGTGGACGCGAATGTAAGGAAAAGTGGCTGCCGCCGGCGCCGCCCGGGAAAAAGGACCAAGCATGCCCATTCGCGTGCCGAAGATCATCGATATCAGCCTCGCGCTCGACGCCTCGACCTTCAAGATGCGGACCTATGCGGGCTTCAAGAAGGACATGCAGTTCGAGATCGAGGTGCTCAAGGACTATCCGGGCGGGCTCGGCCAGATCGTGCGCGGCGCCCATATGCGGCTGCACGCCGGCACCCATGTGGACGCGCCGTCGCACATGGTGAAAGGCGGCAAGCAGATCCACGATCTCGCGCTCGACATGTTCATCGGGGACGCGGTCGTCGCCGACGTGCGCCAGCGCGCGGGCGGGCAGGGCATCGCGGCGGAGGATCTGCAAAAGTCCGTGGGCGGCCATCTCGCGCGCGGCGACCGCCTGCTGCTGCGAACCGACATCAACAAGCAGTATGACGGCTCGGAAGCCTGGATGGCGCGCGCCCCCTATCTGAGCTACGAGGCGATCGACTGGTGCCACGCCAAGGGCGTCTCGATCGTCGGCTTCGATTTCTATCACGCCGCCAAGCCGCCACACGAGGGTCCCGCCGACAGCACCTCGCGCAAGCTGCACGAGCTCGGCATTTTGACGATGCCCTATCTGACAAACCTGGGCGCCATCTCGCAGCCGCGCGTCACCCTCATCGCCTTGCCGCTGAAGATGATCGACGTGGAAGCGTCGCCCGTCCGCGCCGTCGTGCTGGAGGAGTGACATTCCGAGCGCCGGTGCATCGCATGACACAATCCGTTAGGTCCGCATGACCGACCACCTCAGCGACGACCAGTTCGCCGACGTTGTGCGTTTCGCGCCGCTCGTTTCCATCGATCTCGTCATCAGGGATCCGGATGGCGCGGTGCTGCTCGGGCTGCGCACCAACGCGCCCGCGAAAGGCTTCTGGTTCGTGCCGGGCGGCCGCATCCGCAAGAACGAAACCATCCGGAATGCCTTCGCGCGCATCCTGAAGGCCGAGACCGGCTGTGATGCCGCGTTTGAAAGCGCGCGGTTTCTCGGTGTTTTCGAGCATCTGTATCCCGACGACCGCTACGGCCGCGCGAGCTACGGCACGCACTATGTGGTGCTGGGCTATGAGCTGCGGTTCGGGTCGCGCCCGGACATCGTGCTGGACGCCCAGCATGACCTTCATCGCTGGATGAACCAAGCCGAGCTGCTGGCCGCCGCCGAGGTGCATGATAACACCAAGGCGTATTTCGTCGCGCGCAGGCCCGGGATCACGCGCGATTGAGGGCCGATAACGGTGTGTGGCCGATGACGACGTCGTCATGCCCCGCGCAAGCGGGGCATCCAGCGCTCTGATAGTGCTTACCCGAAACGGCGGTGATTACTGGATTGCCCGCTTGCGCGGGCAATGACGCAGTAGGACTAGCCGCGCACGACGTCGCAGGCGATCGACTTGTGTTTTCCGAAATTCAGGATCGCGTCCTGACGGAAGCCGTCGATCCAGACGCCGTGCGCCGCATAGCGATAGCCCGCCCCCATGGGGACGAGGCGGATATGCGCGGCGTGGCCCCGTCCGGTCCACACATAGCCGGTGACGAGATCGCCCTGATCGGTCACGGCGCGCGCGCGGATCGGGTAGGTGCGGCCGTTCTCGCACGACAGCACGAAATCGGCTTGCGCGTTGCGGGTGGCGGCGCCGGCTGACACCAGCTCCGTGGCCGGCGCGCCGGTCAGGCCGGAGGCGAGCGCCACAATGACAGCGGACGTGAGCCAAGCGGCCTTGGACATGATCGGTCCCCCCTCGTGTCGGCAATTCTTAAGCGATGGCATGGCGACCCACAAGGACACTGCAACGATTCGCCCGACCGGTTGGGGATACCGCTGGATGCCAGGGGGAGGGGTCGTGGGGCCGCGGCGCCGAGAGGTAACAACCTTCGATTGTTTACCGCCCGCGCGCGGTATTCCACCCTAGATATCAATACCATCGGGGTTCCGGGCCGGCAATCAAACTATCCACCAAAGGGAACCCTGAATGAAACGAAAATGCGCGTGTGGCGACTCTGCATCAGTCGAATTTAAGTGTTTAAAACCAAACGGTTAGGCGACAAATCGTGGACGGCCGCCGGGCCGCCGGGACGAAGCCGGCCAAATGGTGCGCGACGCGCAGGGAAGCCAGGGTTCCAGCCGCCGGCATCGGCCCCGCAGGCGTCCGCCAATCCGCTCAACGAGCGGTATTCCCGCTGCTTGTCGCGCCCGCGATATCCGGCGATCATGGCGCGATGAATGCAAGAATTCTTCCGCGATTTTTTCTGGCACTCGCGGCATTCGCCGCCGCGACGCATGCCCCGGCCGCACCGGCGGAGGCCGCGAGCGCGATCACCTTCGGCATCACCAGTGCGACGGCCTTCAGCATTCCGCACTACATCGCGGAAGAGAAAAAATTCTACGCGGCCGAAGGTCTGAGCGTCGACACGTTCGTGGCGGGCTCGGCCGCGAGCGTGCTGCAGCAATTGGCGGCCGGCTCGCTCAACATCGCGCAGGCCGCGACCGACCAGACGCTGCGCGCCATCCTGCGCGGTGCGCCGATCCGGATCATCGCGGGCGCCGCCTCGAACGCGCCGTTCCGCATGGTGGCGGCCAAGGGCACGAAAGGCTGGGCCGATCTCAAGGGCAAAAGCCTGAGCGTCGGCGGCCTGACCGACGTCACGCTCTATTTCCTGCGCGTGATGGCGCGGCGCAACGGCCTCGGCGACCAGGATTATGATCTGCTCTATGGAGGCGGCACGCCCAACCGCTTCGCGCAGCTCGCGTCGGGCGCGGTCACCGCCGCCATCCTGACCAATCCCCACGACTTCGCGGCGCTCGATCAGGGCTTCGTCGACCTGGGCAGCGTTCCGGAATATCTGCCGCACTGGGCGCAGAACAATATCCTGATCGACACCCGCTGGGCGCCGCAGCACCGCGCCGAGATCCTGGCTTTCCTGCGCGTCCACACGCGCGCGACCCGATATTTCTACGACCCGGCCAATCGCGACGAGGTGATCGCCATCCTGGCGAAATACACCAAGACCACCCGCGACATCGCGGCAGCGACCTATGACCTCTATGTCCGCCTGCAGGTGATCGCGCCGGAGGCCGCGCTGTTCCCGGAGGGCCTCAAGGCCAATCTCGACGCCTTCGTGGCGATGGGCGAGCTCAAGGAGCCGCCACCGCTCGCCGGCTTCATCGATGCGAGCTTTCTCGCCGAGGCCTCGCGTCCATGACCGGCGTGATCGATGACGTTGCGGGCCGCGTGCGCGGTTGGACGATCAGCTGCGGCGGGATGCCGGCTTTCGTGGCGGTGCCGGAAGGGGCGGCGCCGCAAGGCCCCAATGGCGCCGCCGTCCCCGCCATCATCGTCATTCACGAGCGCTACGGCTTCGTCCGCCATACGCGCGAGCTCGCCGAGCGCTTTGGTCGCGACGGGTTCGTTGCCATCGCGCCCGATCTCTATTTCGCGCACGAGGACCAGGAGGCGCTGCATCGCGGCGACGTCGGCTGCGACGTGAGCGACCCCGAAGCCGTCCTGGCGCTGGCCGCCGCGATCGATGCGCTCGCGGAGATACCGCAAGCCGACACGTCGCGCATCGCCGTGATGGGCATCTGCCAGACCGCGCGTCTTCCGCTGGTGCTCGCGGCCGCACGCACGCTCGCCGCCGCCCTGGTGTGGTACGGCGCGGCGCAGCCGCGCGAATGGGAAACGAACGCCAAATATCCCCGTGCGCTCGACGACGTCATCGCGGCGATCGATTGTCCGGTGCTCGGCATGTTCGGCGAGACCGATCACCTCATTTCGCTCGATGACATACGGCGCTTGCGCGATTGCCTGGAACGTCACCGCAAGGCCTATGACATCCACGTCTATCCCGACGCGCCCCATGGCTGGCTCAACGACACCATGCCGGGGCGCTATCGGCGGGCCCAGGCGGAGGCGGCCTGGGCCGACCAGCGCGCATTCCTGCGCGACGTGTTCGCGCCGCCGCGCGGGCGGTCGCGCCGCATGCAGCGATTTACCGCCGATATCGCGGCCGATTATGATTTCGGCCGCAACGTGCGATACGAATGACGCGAAGCGACAAAGCGAAGCGACAAACGGGAGACAGGCATGGCGCGCGATTTCGAGGACCATTGCTGGAAGGACATCGTCGACGAGGACACGCTCGAGATCTACGAGCCTTATCGCCGCGAGGTCCGGGTCGGCCGCAATCCCGCCGTGCTGGCGATCGACCTCTACAACAAGGCCTATCAAGGCGGCCCGGGGCCGGTCCGCGAAGTCAACCGGCGCTATCCGGGCGCATGCGGCGAGCACGCCTGGAACGCACTGGAGCCGACGCGGCAATTATTCGCCGCCGCCCGCAAAGCCGGCATTCCGGTGATCTACACGACGCGGCACGCGGACACGGACGGCGTGCGCTCGACGCACCGCCGGATGGGCCGCGAGCGCGAAGAGCTCTATCACATCAAGGAAGAGCTCGCCCCCATGCCGGGCGATCTCGTGATCTACAAGGAGCGCGCTTCCGGCTTCTTCGGTACGCCGCTGGTGGCGCATCTGCGCAAGCTCGGCGCCGAGAGCCTGATCATCTGCGGCGAAAGCACCTCGGGCTGCGTGCGGGCGAGCACGGTCGACGCCTATTCCTACGCGTTCCACAATGTGGTGGTGGAGGAATGCACCTATGACCGCTCGCCGCTGAGCCACAAGGTGAACCTGTTCGACCTTCATCACAAATATGCCGACGTGATGCATGTCGACGAGGTGATGGCGCATCTCGAAGTTCTGGCGCGCGGCCGCAGCGCCGCCTGACCGCCTGATCACGCCTGCGACCACAAAAGAAAACGGTTCCCGCTTGGTGGAAGCGGGAACCCGTTCGAGTTACGCCTCCGGCAGCGATCGATGCCGCGAGCCGGGTCGCGAAATGCGCTAGGCGCGTTTGCGGTGGGCGGCTTCGCGCTTGCCGGATGCGCTGCGGGCCGGAGTCTGGATGAGGCTCTCGACCAGATGCAGGACCGCCAGCCGCGTCGCGTCATTGTCGATCTTGTCGAACCCCTGCAACAGGCGCAGCGAGTGCGGCTTGGCGAGCAGGAAGCGGGCCGTCGGCTCGGTCGAGGTTTGGGCGGCGGTCGGGGCGCCGTCGAACAAAGTCGGGATCGGCACGCCGAGCACATCGGCGATCTGGGTCAGACGGCTGGCGCCGACGCGGTTGGCGCCTTTCTCGTATTTCTGGACCTGCTGGAACGTCACGCCGATGCGCCGGCCGAGCTCGCCCTGGGAGAGCTCCTTTTGCAGACGGCAGATGCGGATGTTTTGACCAACCAGCACGTCGATTGGCAGTGGACTTCGTTTCGCCACGGGCGGACTCCTTTTTCGTGTGTGAGCTATATATAGCGACAATGCAATCTCTGAGAAGCCCCCTATTTTTACCTATGACGTAGAGTTAATGCGGTTACAGGCATCTGCCTTAAGGTAACATTTTAGGGCGGGCCATTCGGCACGCCTGCAACCCGCGCGAGTCGTAGACTCGGGGCGTATTGCAGCCGTCTTGATCGGGAGGACTCGATGCAACATTTCATGGCCACCATCATGGTCGCGCTGTCGAGCCTCGCGGCCGGCGCGCTGCTCGGTCCGGGCGCGGCCCGCGCCGAGACCATCATCGACGAATGGGCCGGCGCGAAGCTGCCGGCGCCGCCCGCGCTCAAGCCGGTGACGATCGACCCGACCGAGACCGCGCTGCTGGTGATGGATTTCACGGTTCAGACCTGCACGCCGCAGCGCCGGTTGCGCTGCGCCAACTCGGTCCCGAAAGTCGGAAAGCTCATCGCCGACGCGCGCCGCACCGGCGTCTTCGTGATCTACAGCGTCGCCGTGCCGGGATCCACGGCCGCCGACATTCTCAAGGAGCTCGCACCTGTCGCCGGCGAGCCGGTGTTGCCGCCGCTCGGTCCGGACAAGTTCATCGGCAGCGAGCTCGAGAAGATGCTCAAGGAGCGCGGCATCAAGACGGTCATCGCGATCGGGACGCAGGCCCATACCTCCGTGTTGCACACCGGCGGCGCCGCCGCATTGCGCGGCTTCAAGGTCGTGGTGCCGGTCGACGGCATGTCGGGCGATGATCCCTGGCCCGAGCTCTATACCGCCTGGCACCTCGCCAACGCGGCGCGCATCAGCGCCCAGGTGACGCTCACGCGGATGGACATGATGAAGTTCTGACGTCGGCCCGCGCGAGAGCGTCATGCCTCGCGCCTTCCGATTGCTGCCGCCCAACAAGATTCTTGACACGCACTTTTTTGGAGAACGCGCGATTGTGTGGTAGGAGAAAATCCACAGTCGGAATTGCGCCCGGGGGCTCATCCTCGTCCTGAGGAGGCGCGCAGCGCCGTCTCGAAGGACGGGCCACGGGCGAGAGCGGAGCAAGCGGCCCATGGTTCGAGACGCGCGCTCCTCACCATGAGGTCGCGCTGCAAATCGAAAATGCGGAGCTGTCCCTGTAGATTCCCTGTATTTCGCCTGTATTAACAGGGAATCTGCCTGTTAAACCCGCGCCGATCCCTGTTTCCTTCGCCTTGGATGCCCTGTTATCTCGCCGTGCGCGACGCATTTACAGGGAGGACGCCCCTGTTCGCCGCCGGCGCCAAATGACGCGCACGCGGATGGACACGATCGGGTTCTGACGTCATTAAGTTCCGATGCCCCTTCTTCAGTGGGGCGAGTGAGGGCACGAGCGTCATGAGGACGTGCATCCTGGCAATGGCGCTCGCGATTGCGGTCGGCCCGCTTGCGCGCGCCGCCGACTGGCCGGCCCGGCCGGTGCGCATCGTGGCGCCCTCGACGCCGGGAGGCGCGGCCGACCTGTTCGGCCGGCTCGTGGCGGATCATCTCACCGAGATCCTGAAGGAGCGCTTCTACGTCGACAATCGCGCGGGCGGCGGTGGATTGATCGGCGCGCAGATCGTCGCCCACGCGGAGCCCGACGGCTACACCTTCGTGACCTCGAGCATCGCCTATCACGCGATCGCGCCGGCGGCGAGCCAAAATCCCGGCTTCGATCCGATCCGCGACTTCACCCATATCGCCTACATAGGCGGCCCGCCCACCGTCTTCGTCGTCAATCCGGGGCTCAACGTGCACTCCCTCGCCGAACTGGCGGCGCGCGCCCGCGACCAGACCCTGGACTTCGTCTCGCCCGGCGTCGGAACGCTCGGTCATCTGATGGTCGAGGAATTCGCGCGGCAGGCCGGCATCAGGCTCCAGCACATCCCGCACAAGGGCGCGGCCCAGGCCATGCTCGACATCATCGCCGGCAACGTGCTGTTCGGGTCGATGACCTGGAGCTCGGCCGTCGGACAGGTCCGCGCCGGCAAGGTGATCCCGATCGCGGTGTCGTCGAAGGCGCGGGTCCCTGAGTTCCCCGACGTGCCGACGCTCGCCGAGCTCGGCTATCCGGGTCTCGTCGCCAATACGTGGTTCGCCTTGTCGGGTCCCGCCGGCGTGCCGGACGACATCGTGCGCAAGCTCAACCGCGCGGTCGCCCAGGTTCTGGAATTGCCGGACGTCAGGCAGCGGCTCGACCAGGATGCGGTCGAGCGCGAGCCGATGACGCCCGAGGAGCTGACGGCATTCATCACCCGGGAGGTCGCCAAGTGGGGGCCGATCGCGAGGAAATTCGTGCGGCCGCAGTAGGGGGCGAGCAGCTGGAAGCGCGTTGCGAGTGGCTGGCGTCGCTACCCGCCATTCGCTATTCACTATTCGCTACTCGCCCTTGAGAGAAAGACCGATGCAAAAAGAGGCCGCGACCGAGGCGGAAGCCGAGGCGCTCGACTGGATCCGGCGAACCTATGCGACCAATCCGATCGCCACATTGCTCGGCGCCGAGCCGCTGGCCTGCGACCCGGTGGCGGGG